>NZ_DCEN01000037.1:34334-34459 GCF_002316955.1 Proteiniphilum sp. UBA1028 | reverse complement strand
CCATGCAGTATGAAGTTCAACTGTACCGGTTCTCCTGTGGACTTTCGCAGCGTAATATTTTCCTCCAACATGTCGGGCTTCACAGATTCTGAAAATACCAGCTTTATCACCAGTTCAGGATTCAC
>NZ_DCEN01000037.1:32796-33917 GCF_002316955.1 Proteiniphilum sp. UBA1028 | reverse complement strand
GCAGCCAATTGTGCAATCTCTGAAGCAGGCAACGCCTTGTTGTAGATGCGCAGCTCATCGATCAGGCTCTGGTCGGAGAGGTGGCCCCATTCTGTGAAGCGGGGTGCTCCCGAGCCGATCGACATGATGTCACAACCATTCCAGCTGATGCCGGTGAAGGAGATCGACTTCACCTCGGTGCCGTCCATGTAGAAAGCGGCCTTGTCCGGGGCGAGGACCAGTGCGATATGAACCCACTTTGCTGCAGTCGGGTCGATGTCAGCCAGTTGGGCTCCGTCGAGCCAGCTGTCGGCCGTGCCGTTGCCGATATTGGCTTTGACGCGCTGCTTGCCATTTGCATTTTCGCGGAAGATGCGGATGCCGGCGGTGCGGTTGTTCTGTGCGTTGGCCGGCTTGCCCTCATGCGGGGGGGCGATCGTCAGGATGCCCGCCCGGTCGGGGGTGGCGTTCACCTTGTACCAGAAGGTGAAGGTCATGGAGCTGCCGAGGGGTGCAGCCATGTTGGCCACATCGAAGGTCAGGTAGCTGTTGACGGCACCGGCATAGGCTTTGCCGCTCTTGCCGCCGGCAAAGGAGGGGCTGCCCACCACGGCTGCCTCCATCAGGCTCTGGTAATCCTCCAGATCTTCGTCGAAGGAGAGGTAAAACATCTGTCCATCGGCACCGATGGGCGGTGGCGTGGGCTGCTCGGGAAAGTTGAAGGGAGGGTTTTGTCCAAGATCCTGGAAGCAGGAAGTAAGGATAATCCCGCTCATCATCAGGATAAGATATATTATTTTCTTCATAGGTCTGTCTTTTTAATAGTTGGGATTTTGTATCAGTACCCCGTTCGATTTGTCTACTTCGGTCTGTGGTAACGGCAGTAATGCATGTTTGTCCTGATAACCGGTTTTTCCTGCTGCATGCAATACTTCACGTGCAACGCCCCAGCGTACCAGATCATAGAAGCGGTCGAATTCCATCCCTAATTCTACCCTGCGCTCGTGCCGGATGGCTTCGCGCATCACCGCCTGATCGGCAGTGGTTACCTTGGGCAGGAGGGAAGCATTTGTTCCGCGTGCACGGGCTCTCACCATCTCCAGATAATTCCCGGCTTCCCCCGTTCTTCCCAGTTCATTGGC
>NZ_DCEN01000037.1:12067-32592 GCF_002316955.1 Proteiniphilum sp. UBA1028 | reverse complement strand
CCTCCCTTGGTATAGGTGGCCCGCAGGCTGGGGTTGGTGTAAGCCTTCTTGTTATAGTACTTGTTGGTCACATCGGCGTTGGCGATTGGTTTCTCCCCATAGGGTTGATTGGCAGGGATGGAGGAAGGATCGCCCCCGGTCTTGATGAAGTAGAGCAGTGTTTCATCCTTTCGGGGATCTCCTGCCTCAAAAGCATCAGCCATCAGTTGGGTGGGTGTATGCCAGCCCCATCCCAGGTTCCATTCGCCGGCACCTCTGACACCCTGCACCTGTGCAAACTGGCTGCCGATATCATTAGAGCCAGGTTGTGAGGGGGTGGCGGTACATTGCAGCTCAAATACAGATTCGCTGCTGTTCTCTCCGGTTTCGCGAAAGATCTGATTGTAGGGGGTATTGAGATTATACAGACCAGACTGTATTACGTCTACGGATGCAACATTCATATTATTCCAATCGTTTCTCATCATATAGGTTCTGGCATGCAAAGCTCTGGCAGCACCCCAGGTAAGCCGGCCGGTGTAGACCGGAGCCCATTCCTTCGGCAGATGCGCTTCAGCTTCTGTAAGATCCGCATCAATAAGTGCATAGATCTCTGTTGCCGGTGATTTGGGGATATTGGCCTCCTCGGCATTCACGATCCGGAAATCGATCTTGGGTACATCACCGAAGGCGCGTACGAGGTTGAAGAAGGCGTATGCACGGAAGAAGTGGGCCTCGGAACGATTGATCAGATCTCCCTCCGAGAGGGTTCCGCTTTTCTTTTCTGCCTGCGTAATATCATCGAGGATCTTGTTGGCCAGGATAATGATCTCATAGTTGGCGGTCCAGTAGGAGCTGATCAGGCCGTTGGTGGCAATATATTCAAAATCGTCGAACATCCTGCCGTGGGCAGCCCCGTCGGCAGCGGTACTCCCTTTTTCGGCATCTTCTGAACGGAAGGCGTGTATTGCCAGGGCCGTGGTGCCGGAGGTGACATGAAAGCCGCGAATTTTGGCATAAAGGGTGAACACATCGGACTGAAAGGAGCCGCCGCTACCTTCGTCGCCCTCGACCCATTCTCCCTGCGGCTTCTGGTCCAGCAGGTCAGAGCAGCCGGACTGTGTCACTGTGGCCAACACTGCGATTAGTATCCAGAGATATATTCTATTATGTTTCATACTTATCTGCGATTAAAAAGTTAAGTTTAGTCCAAAGGTGTAAATCATCGGCATGGGATAGGTACCGCCATCGATACCGAATGCCAGGGCAGAGCCGCCGATTTCAGGGGTATATCCGGTATTCCGTGTCCAGGTCTTCAGGTTCTGCACATTGGCGAAGAGCCGAAGCGACTTGAGATATACTTTCTGCAGGAAGTCGGCCTCAAAGGTATATCCCAGCTGCACGTTGCGGATGCGGAAGAAGCTACCATCCTCGATGAAGTAATTGGAGTTAATCAGGTTGATGGATCGTGAAGGGTTGAGGATCGGCTCCCAGTTGGAGGTGCCTTCGCCGTGCCAACGGCCCATGCGGTTGGTCAGGTAGTTGAGTTGTGCATAGGTGGGATCGTCCCATGTGCGGTAGATCTCGTTGCCATATACTCCCATCATTTCCACGCCGAAGTCGAAGTTGCGGTAGTCCAGGTTGAGACTGAGCCCATAGGTAAAATCGGGTGTCGGGTTACCGATCATGGTACGGTCATCCTGTGTGATGGCTCCATCGCCATTTACATCCACAAACTTCAGATCACCCGGTGCCACGCTCCCCACGCTGTTGGGGTAATAGGTTTTCACATCTTCCCTGTTCTGGTAGACGCCGGCCACCTTATATCCGAAGAAGTGTCCCACGGGATAGCCTTCCAGAGATCGGGCAATCCCGTTGGCGGCAAAGATGGCATCATCCGGTCCGCGACCCAGCGAGAGTACTTTGTTGTCAATGGTGGTCAGGTTCCCCGAGATGGCGTAGTTGAGTCCATTGCTACCAAGCTTATCGCTCCATGAGGCTGAAATCTCCAGACCACGGTTACGTATCTCGCCAAGGTTCTCCAATGAGTTCTTGGCTCCGGAGAAGCCAGACAGCATTACAATGATATCTTTTGTGGTTTTATCATAAAATACCGGTTCCAGGCGCAGGCGGTTGTCGAGCAGGGTAATCTCGAATCCGGCCTCCCAGGCGTAGGTCTTCTCCCAGTTCAGGTTCTGGGGTAGATATTGTATCGAGTAGCCGGTGATGATATTGTCACCGAAGACGGCACTGCCGGTACTTTCAAGTCGCGGGTAGGTGGGGTAGTTGTAGCCACCGGTGTTCTGACTACCCAGTACACCCCATGACCCTTTGAACTTCAGGTAGTCAATCAAAGACTGATCTTTCATGAAATCCTCTTCCGAGGCGACCCATCCGGCGCCGAAGGAATAAAAGTTGTCCCAGGTATTGCCTACCGAGCGGAAGACCGAAGCACCATCGCGCCGGTAGGAGGCGTTAAAGAGGTAGCGATTCTGGTAGTTATAGAGTGCCCGCAGCAGGTAGGACATGGTGAATCGTTTGTACTGGCTGCCATTGTTGGACATCGACTTGTTGGAGAGCGAGGATATCCACCATTTGTTGATGTCGTTGTCTGGCACGGAGAAGATGATGTCTTCGATGTTCTGGCTACGGGATGCGCCCAACAAGGAATACTCGGTGAAGTTGGTGGTGACACCCGCGGTGGCGGTCAGGTTGTGGCTGCCAAAGGAGTTGTCGTAGGTGAGGATATAGTCACTTTGAGCCACAGCACGGGTCGATTTGGACTGGGAGACCGATTCACTGGTGGTGAGGTTCTCCGCACCCCCGATGTCCGGGTTGTAGACGGTGATGATGGGACTGAGACCACGATTCTCATTCACCGCATAGTCGAGTGAAAAGGTGCTCTTGAAGCTGAAATGGTTCAGAAAGTCTACCTCACCGTAGATGTTACCCGCCGCGCGATGGTTCAGAGCGATGGAATGGTTGGCCCTTGTCTCTACATCGATCAGGGGATTCCATACCTGTGCCCGCTGAAAATCGGGCAATGTGTGTAACAATTCACCTGTTTCGTTATAGATGGGAGCGATCGGTGCTGCCTTGATGGCTCCGCTTACTCCCTTGGCGTCGGTGGGTTTTGTCCGCGAGGCATTCACCTGGTAGCCAAAACGAAGTGCACTGCTTACACTGTATTCACTGCTCAGGTTGAGTGTCAGACGTGAGTACTCCTCATGCTTGATGTTACCTTCTTCAGCGGTATAGCCGATGCCGAGGTAAAAGCGACTCCTCTCACCCGAGCCGGTGATGCTTACGTTGTTATTGGTCAGGAAACCTTGCTGGAAAATCACATCCTGCCAGTCGGTATTGGCCTGCCAGTCAGTGTAATCAAAGCTTCCCAGCCCCTGGTTGATCCGCTGTTCGTCGTACAATTCGCGGAACTGTGCCGCGTTGGTCATCGGCATCTTGTGTGTAACCTCTTTAAAGCCGAGTGAGCTGTTGAAGTTTACCACGGTCTGTCCTCTTTTTGCCCGTTTCGTGTTTACAATGATGACGCCATTGGCACCGCGTACCCCAAAAATTGCCAACGAAGAGGGGTCTTTCAATATTTCCATCGATTCAATGTCTGCGGGATTCAGATAGTTTATGTTATCGGAAAACAGGCCGTCGACCACATACAAAGGGGAATAACCGTTAATAGAGTTTGTGCCCCGGATCCGCACCTCCGGATCCTGTCCCGCGCGACCGGAGTTTACAATCTGTACACCGGCAACTTTGCCCTGTACGGATGACAATAGGTTTGTTGTAGGACGGTTGGCAATCTCTTCGGCATTCACACTGACAATGGAGCCGGTCAAGTCTCTTTTCCGGGCGGTGCCGTAGCCGATCACGACCACTTCCTCCAGCGCCTGTACATCTTCCGACATGACCACATTCACCAAGGTCCGTCCGTTGAGGGATTCTTCAATCGTTGTCATCCCGATGTAGCTGAAGACAAGGGTCGCATCCGCCGGTACATTGGAGAGTGTGTAAGTTCCATCGACCCCGGTCACGGTGCCGAGGGTCGTTCCTTTCACCAATACGGTAACCCCTATAGCCGGGTCTCCCGTGGCTCCTTCCGTCACCGTTCCGGAGACGTTTATTTGCTGCTGTGCAAATAACATCATGGTGAACAGCAGGAGATTTAAAACTGTTGCAATTTTCAATTTCATGGATTCATAATTTTTGTTGAAAAAATCTTCGACACAAAATAATAAATTGCTTTCCGTCTTGTAAAATATATTGCCTCTTCAAAAATACTTTATGTTGTAAAGCATGTTTTTAAAGGATACTTTTTTACTACGTCGATAAGGTTAAAGTTTCAGATTATTAATTTATTATGAATTAGCATGTCGATAAGTGTACAGTAGCCATTTATTCGAATTTTATCATAAAATCGACCAGATTTTCGGCTTCGTTGAGATCCAGCTTTTTTCGTAGCCTGTATCGTGCAGCCTCTACTCCCCGGATGGAGATGTTCATCATCCCCGCAATCTCCTTGGAAGAGTAGTTCAAACGGAGTAGCGTGCAAAGTTTTAGATCTGATGGGGTGAGTGCGGGGTATCTCTCCTTGAGCTTTCGGAAGAAATTTTTGTGGATGAGGTCGAAGTTTTCCTGGAAGACGATCCATGCATCCTCTTCCGATAAGTTTTCTCCGATCATTGTCACCAACTCATTTCCTTCGCTGCGGTTGATTTTGCCTGTCAGCATACAGGATTGAATCCGTGCACGCAGATTTTTCAGAAATTCGGTATGATTGATAATCATCATGGTGGCGCTGGCCAGCTCCTTGCCTTTATAGGTGAGATCCGACTCCAGCTTCTCATTACGCAGTGCAGTAATTTCTTTTTCCTGTTTGTCAAGTTGTGCGAGCCGCCGGTTTTCCTGTTCAGAAAAAAGTTTGTTTTTTCTTTCGACTACTTTTTGTACATGATTTTCAATGAGAAGAACGGTGATAAATAAGATGAACAAGACATAGGAGAGATATGCCCACCAGGTTTTATACCATGGATTTTTAATCCGGAAGGTAAAACCGACCGTGGATAGTACCGCTCCTGAATTATCCCGTACACGTGCCTTCATGATATACTCACCGGCCGGCAGGTTATTGTAGGATATGGAAAGATCCTCGGCTGTATTTACCCATCTGCTATCGTAGCCGTCTAAAAAACATTCTACCCTGAATACATTTTTAGAATATTCGGGATACATAAACTGAAAACCAACGTCGTTATGCTGATAAGCAATAATTGCTTTTTTTCGTGGATCAAGATAGGAGGTTTGGTCATTTTTTCTGTCATAATACTCTGCTGACGAGAGGTATAAGGTGCTTCTTTTTTGTTTTGGCCCTTCAGTAAAAATATATCTTCCTATACCCCCATTCAGACAGAAATAGGTAGTCTGTTCATCGGCCACATACACATTGGCTCGTCCCATGTTGGGAGGATTGTTAAGAATGCTGTAAGGTATGCGATCGACCAGCCTGTATGTGTCTCCGGAGGAAGATACCAGGGCATACTCTGTGTTGCGGATGAACCAGTGTAGCGTATCGTTTATGGAGACAATCCGGTAGGTATCGGCAAAATCGGGCAGATACCTGTTTAACAAGTCATACGGAATAATTTTTCCGTGTATGTCGTCATAAGTGTAAAAACGGTTCCCGTCGGTAAACACGATACGTCCTTTCAGTTTCATTACCTTTACAGGATCGGGTAGTGCTGTTTTCGCACTATCGAGCGACTGGTAATTTTCAATCTCCACGACTTTTCGAAGTGCATTGTCGAGCCGTAAACGATAGACTCCCTTGTACATGTGTCCGGCCCAGATGTTTCCGGTGTGGTCTGGCTCAAGGTTTTTGATAAGGTCCAGGAATCCTTCTGCCCGGTGGCTGAAAATCCACTTGCCGGCCAAAGTCTGGGTATATATGTACAATGAGGTATATGTTGATTCAAGAAGAACATTTTTCCCGTTGATGACTGCCTGTTTTATATCCATCCCGCCGGTCTGGGCTTCCGGAATCACTTTCTCCTTGCCGTTCTCAAGAAGTGAAGTACCCAAATTGTGACCGACGAAGATCTGATTCCCGAAAGTTCTGATGAACCATGCCTGAGTATCGAACTCTGGCAGGCGAAAGAAGTTTTTCTCAGCTTCTGAATAATGATAAATTCCCTGGTTTGTGGCCACATAGAGGTTGTTCCGATGGAAAAGGATATCCTCTACCAAACCTATCTGTACATCGTTAGGTTCAAAAATAGTAAAAGGCGATTGGGTTCGAATGTATGAGATGCCGTTGTCGAGGGCTACCCAGATGTTGTGTTCTCTGTCGCTGTATAAAGCCAATATGGTATTATTGTTCAGTCCGCTGCTCCGGCTGACATGCCACAGTTTGTTCCCTTTCCTGTCAACGGCGTAGAGCCCGCTGTTGAGTGTTCCGAATATATATTGTTCATTGGCCGAAAAAATGGCCCGGTTGATGATGGCTCCCGTTAAGTCCGGCTCTATGGATGTTTTCCAGGGGGTAAGTGTCTGTGTATCCTCTGAAAACCGGTAGAGGCCGCTTTTAGATGTTATCAGTAGGTATTCATCATCGAAAGGTAAGACCGCCACCACATTGTCATCTTTAAGCTGATCACGTGTCAGAATGTGGTGAAACTTGTCTCCGTCGAAACGATAGAAATCGTTGTTGATTAACTGTGCAAACATGTCATCGCCTACGGGGAAGAAATACAACACTGCCGGATGAGGGCTCAGTGTGGTTACCTTCTTCCCGTCATAGGCGAAAACAGCTGAAAACGACTGGAAGTAGATATTGCCCTTGAAGGGATGAATTGTCCATATTTCATCGTTGTGAAACGTGTAATCTTTTACCAGACTTTTGACAGAGTGGTAAATAAGTTGATTTTTTTCGTCGTACTCAAAATACCCGAACTCTTCGAATGAACCCACGTAAATGCGTTCAGGTGAAGCGTCCGAATCGATATAAATTGATTTTACGGAAAGATTGTTTGGTAGCTTGTGCAGTTTCCAGTTTATCCCCTCAAAACTTAGCAGTCCGTTGTTATTCCCTACATAGATTACGCCGTTGCTCCCCTGTGCAACAGCCCAGTTCTGGTTCCCTGCCTTGTAATTGCCAGTCGTATAGTTATAAACGGGAGGTATGAAGGGGATCTCCTGTGCACGGCCCGTGAGGCTGAGCGCGGTGAGCATAACGGTGATGAGTGCCGTGCAAAAATATTTTTTACTGGCTGATTGCCTCATGATGCCGGAAATACGGTGGAACAGATGGTTTACTTTTTCTCCAGTAAATGGGCGATTTCTTTCTCGCTTAGTATCTTTACATTTGTAAAGAGAAATTTTGGATCCAGAAAATTACCATATTGGTTGCACTCGGCAACAGCAGCATTGAGACTCGATTTTGCGTCGTTGTCGAAAGAAAAAAGCATCAGTATGGTAAAATAATTATCTTTTATTTCGAATTTTTCAATGACTATTTCTCCTTTTTGCAGCTGGAAAATAAATTCACGTTCCACTATTTCTCTTTGCAGATCCGAAAGAGGCTGTCTGTCTTGCGTGGTGAACAGAGCAAAAAAACGCAGTTTCTTGTCGTGCCCTCCCAGTCCCGAGGAGATATAAATCTGCTGATGTCCCGACAGATCGGAGCTCAGGACAATGCGGCTACTTACCAGGGCCATCGAGGACCAGTTGAGCAGTTCGGGTTCCAGCGGACTGCTGTGATAGGTTTCAATGGAGCGGTAGGCACCCACGTCGGGGATGGAAGCCAGCAGCGTCAGACTCCTTTTTTTGCGTTCAATCGACTCGTATGGAGAAAACAACACCGCCACTTCTTCGTCGCGTTCAAAGGGGCTGTTCTCTTTTCTCAATCTGTCGAAATACCGGAAATAGTCCATCTGCTCCTCAATAGGTACCAGGTCCTCGAGGATATGAAACGAGTCGATTCCTTGTTCGTTCAACGTTTGGCGTAACTTGGCCAGTAGGTCGTCTTGTCCGCTCATATACGCAAAGATAGAATATTTTTTGTAGTTCACGAATGGTGTAGCTCTTAAATGTTGCCTGCAGCTCCTTTCAATTTGCTTAAAATTCATCAAATTGGCCCTTTATTCCTCAGAATTGTATAAATTCGCACAATTGAATTGAACAGACTCCTCCGATGAAGATTAAAATAGTCAACTCGTCCAGACATCCATTGCCGGAATATGCGACCGCTTTTGCTGCAGGTATGGATTTGCGTGCCAACGTTTCGCAGCCGGTGGTGTTGAAACCGCTGGAACGGGCGCTGGTGCCCACAGGTATTTATATTGAGCTTCCAATAGGATTTGAAGCGCAGATCCGTCCGCGCAGTGGCCTTGCTATAAAACATGGAATTGGCATCGTGAATGCTCCGGGAACGATTGATGCCGACTATCGTGGAGAGATCCGGGTGATCCTGGTCAACCTCTCGAATGAAGAGTATGTTGTCAACGACGGGGAACGAATCTGTCAGATGGTCATTGCGCAACATGCAATGGTTGAATGGGAGCAGGTCGATTCACTGGAAGAAACAGAACGGGGCGCCGGCGGGTTTGGACATACCGGCAAAAAATAATAACCGAAGCAACAAAATGGCCCATATAACCGCGTTATACAGAAAATCAGTCTCTCTTTTATTGCTTTTCCTTCTTGCCGGGATGGTGCCCCTGATGGCATTGATACAGCAGGATGCGGAAGCATTGTCCCTCAAGGAGGAAGACCGCCGCAAATTCGACTATTTTTTCTACCAGGCTTTGAATGCCAAAACGCAGGGAAAGTATGATGAGGCTATGGATCTTTTGCAGTATTGCCATACGTTGGATTCAACCAACGCCAATGTGCTGGTGGAGCTGGGGACGTTTTACAACGTCTTGCAAGACAAAGACAAGGCGCTGACATATTTTCGGAAAGCCGTTCGTTATGATGCTTCCAATTATTACTACAACATGATGCTTGCCGGTTTGAGTAAGGAGCTGGGTTTGAAGCAGGAGGTGGTGGATATTTACAGTGCTTTGGCAGAGGAGCATCCTGGCAAGCCGGAGCTCCAGTTCGAACTGGCCAATGCTTATGCAGACAATGGAGAGCTTCAGAAAGCTATTGATGCGCTCAATAAGCTGGAAAAGAGTACCGGAATATCCGAAATAATCACATTAAATAAGTACCGCCTCTATTCGCTGATGAATAAGAAGGAGAAGGCGTTCGACGAAATTCAGCAAATTATTGATAAGAACCCTGCCGACCCCAGGTATCTGATCCTCATGGGTGATCTTTATCTGGAAGATAATCAGCCCGTGAAGGCTTTGGATTACTACGAAAAGGCGCAGCTAATTGATCAGCAATATCCTGCGCTCATCCTTTCCATGGTCAACTATTACGAAAAAACGAATAACAAAACAGCTGCCCAGACAGAATTACAGAAAGCCATTACCAGCTCCTCACTCGATGTGGAGACGAAGCTGCAGCTTCTCACCCGTTATCTCGGAATCCTGCAGCAGAGCCAACAGGACCTGAAACAGGCCAATCTCTTGTTTGAAACCCTTTTTGTACAATATCCCAGTAATTCGCAGCTAAATATGATTTATGGCAATGCTTTGGTGTTGCAGGGTGACAAAGCCGGTGCCATGAAACAGTTTGAAATATATGCCAAAGAAAACCCCACCGATCCTGCCGGATACGATCAGATGATCCGCCTCGCATTGGCGGAAGAAGATCTGAAAAAGATCCAGGAAATAACGACCGAGGCGCTGAAACATCTTCCGCAGGAGCCGCAGTTTTATTTTTATCTTGGAGCTGCCCATTATCAACAGGGAAATTATGAGAAGGCTTTGCATGTTTTTGAGGAAGGACTGAAAAATGCGATCATCAGCAATCCTTTGTTAGAATCAGACTTTCATGGCCAGATTGGCGATCTGAATTATTTCCTGGGTAATAAGGAAGCTGCTTTCCTGAGTTACGAAAAATCGTTAAAACTGAATCCGCAGAATCTTTCTGTTTTAAACAATTATAGTTATTATCTGTCATTGGAAAAGAAGGACCTTGATAAAGCCGAACAGATGAGTGGCATCACCATTAAGGCGGAGCCAATGAATCCTACCTTCCTTGACACGTACGGGTGGGTGTTGTATGAGCAGGGCTCCTACTTCATGGCAAAGATTTACATTGAGAAAGCCATTGAGTACGGCAAAGAGAATCCCTCAGCAGAAGTTTTTGAGCATTATGGTGATGTCCTTTACCAAACGGGAGATAAAGAGAAAGCCCTGGAGTATTGGAAAAAGGCAAAGGAATTGGGCAATGCTTCCAGCAAGCTCGATAAAAAAATAGAAGCCGGCACGTTGTAATGTCTTTTAATCGATGGATGCCGGTCGTCCCGTGATCCCGGGAGAAAGAAAATAGAAAAATATTCATAATGAAAGCAATAAGGTGTAAACAAATTTTGTTTATCTGTCTTTTATCAGGGCTCGCCTTGAATGCGTGTAAGCCCAGGCAGCAGATCGTCTATTCCACTTCGCCCGTAGAGGATAAGGCTAATAATCAGATTTTTAGTGACATTATTACCAATGAATTCCAATACAATACTTTTACTGCGAAGCTGAACATGAATCTTACCACCGGCACTAAATCACTTAGTTCCAAAGCCAATATCCGGATCATCAAGGACAACGCACTACAGATATCAATACAGCCGTTGTTTGGAGTGGAGATGTTCCGATTTTATATCAATCCCGATACAGTGATGGTGGTCGACAGAATGAACAAACGCTACGTGATGGAATCCATTGCAACTTTGAAAGAGATCTATCCCGTTGGGTTCGACTTTTACACCATGCAGTCGGTATTCACCAATGCCCTTTTTGTCTCGGGAAAAGAGCGTCCCGAATTACCGGATTACCGCAAATTCAACTATATCCAGACCTCCGACCAATGTTATTACATCACATCAAAAGATGCCGACTCGGGTATCGATTACTCCTTCACCGTAAACGGCGACGACCGCATCACTTTTACGCATTTGATGCAACATCAGAAAAAACAATCGCTGCAGTGGGGGTATCATAACTTTGTCCTTTTAGATGATTTTATCTTCCCCAGCAAGATGAATATAACCCTTTCCTCCTCCTCCCGCAAAATTGACGCAGAGTTGCTTTTCTCAGACATTGCTACCGACGAACCGCTTCAGCTGGCAATGAATGTGCCGGCGGGCTATACGAAAACAACTGTTGAAGAAATACTAAAAATCTTTTCCCTGAATCAATGAGACGGCTTTTTGTCATTTTCCATTTTTTTGCTGCTGTTTTTCTTTCGTTCTCTCAAAACCCACAGATTGAACGTTTGCAAAAACAACAGCAGGTGCTGCAGGAAGAGATAAAAAACACGAATAAGCTTTATCTGAACGTCAAAAAACAGACAACCACCATTTTAGACCGTATAAACCTGATCAACAAGCAAATTGCTGCCCGCAAAGAGCTCATTGACGCTCAGCAGGCAGAGATCAGGGCCTTACAGCAGGAGGAGTCGCGACTGGAAGCAGAAATTACCCGGCTCAACAAAGAGCTGAAAAAAAAGCAGGACAATTATGCCAATGCCGTACAGGGGATGCTGAAACACAACGTGAACCAAAACAAGTTGTTTTTTATTCTCTCCGGAAAATCACTTGGTGAATCGCTACGCAGAATGCAATATCTGCGCGAGTACTCCAAGTGGCAGAAGTCGCAAGGCGAAGAGATCAAAAGGCAAAATGCCGCGATCGCCATCAGGAAGGAAGAGCTGGCAAAGGCCAGGGATGATAAGGAGAAGGCTTTGCTTGCAATCCAGTCTGAGCAGCAACGGCTCCGGAACGAAGAAAAAACAAAACAGTCAGAAATGACAGCTGTGAGAGGACAGCAACAGCAGCTCCAAAAAGCGTTAAAGGAAAAGCAACAACAGGCGAACCAGCTGAATGCTCAGATTGAAAAGCTTATTGCAGAGGAGGTGGCACGACAAGAACGGGAAGCCGAAGCAAGAAGGCTTGCAGCCGAAGCGGAGCGTCGCAGAAAGGCCGACGAATTGGCTGCTAAATCGCCGCGTGAAACAGGGAGCAGCAAAACAAACAAAGAAACGACCTCTTCGTCTGCTGAGAAAGAATCCTCCCGTGTAACAAGTGCTGCGCCCCGCATAGAGGCCGATAAAAGTACGGCCTCCTCCGAAACTTTTAAGCTTTCAAACAACTTTGCGTCCAACAAGGGGAAACTGCCGATGCCCGTCACCGGAACCGCTTCCATTGTCGGCAACTTCGGTGCGAAGAAACACAACGAGTGGAACGTGACCACCAACAGCAACGGAATCGACATCCAGGCACAAAAGGGAGCCAGTATACGGTCGGTTTTCGACGGGGAGGTGTCGAAAGTTTTTTCCTTCCCAGGTTCCAACACCTGCGTCATCGTGCGTCATGGCGAGTATTATACCTTCTATGCCAATATATACGATCTATTTGTAAAACAGGGAGATAAAGTGAAGACGGGGCAGTCGTTGGGGCGTATTTTTACCGATCCCGACACAAATATTTCCGCCATGCACTTTCAATTGTGGCAAAAGACAACCAAATTGAATCCGGCGCCCTGGCTCAGCAGGTAACAAACAAATAACATTTAAATCATCCATATGTCGTTGAAAATTCGGCTGATCATTATGAATTTCCTCCAATTTGCCGTTTGGGGGGCTTATCTGACTTCCATGTCGCGTTATCTGGGGCCTGTGGGGTTAGGATCTCACATTGGAATCTTTTATTCGGTGCAGGGTATTGTGTCCATCTTTATGCCGGCGGTGATAGGCATCATTGCCGACCGGTGGGTGCCGGCGCAGAAATTACTGGGTATGTGCCACCTGATGGCTGCCGCTTTCATGCTTGCTGCAGGGTTGTATGGCTTTGAGGCAAGTGTTGATGTCTCTTTTCCGGTGCTTTTTACGCTCTATACCCTGAGTGTGGCTTTTTATATGCCCACGCTTGCGTTATCCAATTCCGTCGCATACACCATTTTGGAAAGGGGAGGAATGGATACGGTCAAAGCATTTCCACCCATCCGTGTTTTCGGCACTGTCGGGTTTATCTGTACCATGTGGCTGGTAGATGTGGTTGGTTTTCAGACCTCTGCGATGCAGTTTGTGATGAGTGGCGCCATCGGTTTGGTACTGGGGGGGTATGCTTTCACGCTGCCCAATTGTCCCGTCAGTACCGACACAAAAGATAAAACCCTGTTTCAAGCCTTGGGGCTGGATGCATTTAAATTGTTCAAACAGCGCAAGATGGCACTGTTTTTTATCTTCTCCATGTTTTTGGGTGTCTCCCTGCAGATCACCAATGGTTTTGCCAACCCGTTCATCGCCAGTTTTGAAGCTTTGCCGCAATATGCCAATACGTTCGGAGTGAAACATGCCAATATGCTGATCTCATTGTCCCAAATATCGGAAGCACTCTGTATTTTGCTGATCCCCTTCTTTTTGAAGCGATATGGAATTAAGAATGTCATGCTCATCGCCATGTTTGCCTGGGTACTCCGTTTCGGACTTTTCGGCCTTGGAAATCCGGGTAACGGAGTTTGGTTGCTGATCTTCTCCATGTTGGTTTATGGTGTAGCATTCGATTTTTTCAATGTTTCCGGATCGCTATTTGTCGACAAAGAAACACCCCATCATATACGAGCCAGTGCGCAGGGAATGTTCATGTTGATGACAAATGGGATAGGAGCCACTGTTGGAACACTCGGTGCACAATGGGTGGTCAATCAGTTCACACATTGGCAGGATGTGGTTGTCGAAGGACAAACAAAATCACTCATGGTTGGTGACTGGCAGTCCGTCTGGTTTGTTTTTGCCGGATATGCCTTGTTGGTAGCCCTCCTGTTTGCCCTCCTCTTCCGCTATAAACACGAACGTACACCCTAAATATTTGATTTAATCTTCGCTAGCTGTTTGTGTGCAGCTAAGTTCTAATCTGTCAGCTTTTTACATTTCATTATAGCTCACGTGAGCTAAAGCGTGCAGTGAGTAATCTATTCGCGAATCTTCTATACATGATTTAGCTATTTAGCTAATTTTTATTATGTTTGTGATGCAAGCGGTCAATAACCATTGAGTTGCGAAAAGTTGCCCGCCGTAAAGGTTGAACCAATGATGAGACTATACCGTTTTATCTTACCAATCCTCTTTTTCGCTAGTTGTTACCCATCTCTTTTGGGCCAATCATCCTGGCTTTTTAAACAACTGGCGGTTCGTGATGGGCTTTCTCATAACCAGATCAATCATATTTTTAAGGATAGCAGGGGGTTTATGTGGTTTTCTACCGCATCGGGTTTGAACAGATATGACGGAAATAAATTTAAAGTATTTAGTTACAATCCCAACGATGAAAATTCATTGCCCGACAACCTGATCCTTGGTGTTCAAGAGGATATAACGGGGCGACTCTGGATTCATACGGCCAACGGATACACCGTTTATAATCCCGAAATAGAGAAATTCGAAAAAAGTACGTTGCTGTTGAAAGAGATGGGCATCACCAATCCAGTCGATCTCATTTTTATTGATGATGATAAAAATGTGTGGTGTTATGTGACTGCATCAGGTTTCTACAGGTATCATGCCGATAGCGGTCAACTGGTGTTCTTTCCTCAAGATGGGCAACCGGGAAATTTGGACATCGGAACGATTACCGACCTAAAAGAGTCGGAAAGCAATTATTTTTTTGTTTTTCGATCGGGATTGATCCAATATATGGATAAAAAAAGTTTAAAAGTCAATAATTCTGATAACTTTATTCTGAATCATCAGCATGCTAATTCAGTTAATTATCAGGCTTTTGTCGACTCGGACAACGACCTGTGGATCTATTCCGATATGCCGTTGGGGGCATGGTTTTATGATTCGCGACAATATGAGTGGAAGTGTGTGGGATCCCAACAAAGTGATTTCCCCTTTTTCTTAACAAGTGACATGATTCAGGATATCATTCAGGATTCCGCCGGACTTATCTGGATGGCAACCGATCATGGTGGTATCGATATCATCGATAAAAAAGACAACAAGCTGATCAATTTGCAGAATCAGCCTTACGATGAACGAAGTATTGCGCACAACAGTATCAATTGTATTTATGCCGATCAGAAAGATATAATATGGGTAGGTACCTATAAAAACGGGATTTCCTATTTCAGTGAGAGTATCTACAAATTTGGTATCGATCATTTACATTATTTCAACAAAATTGATCACTTTAAACCCGATGTGAATTCCATTATTAAAGATGAGGACGAAAACATCTGGATCGGATCCAATGGAAGCGGATTGGTACATTTAAACAGAAAGGACGGATATTATCGTCTCTACAGTCATGATCCCTCCAATAGTTCCTCTTTGACCAGCAATATTGTCGTTAGCCTCTGTGCCGCAAAAAGCGGAAAAATATGGATTGGTACTTACTTGTCGGGTATGGATTGTTTCGACGGAAAAAAGTTTGTTCACTATCGTCACGACCCAAACAACCCAAACAGCCTTGCCAACAACAATGTATGGTCGATCGTGGAAGATAGGTCGGGGATGATCTGGATTGGTACATTGGGAAGCGGTTTACAGCGATTCAACCCGGAAAACGGACAATTTACCACTTTCAACAACAGCATCAAGCAACAACTGTCATCTGAGTTCATTTCATCGATCTGCCTGGGTAAAAACGACCGTTTGATACTCGGAACAGCCATTGGGCTGACAATCTTTGATATAAAAAACGAACATTTCGAGATTCTCCAATCCAACCGCAGAGGAGATCAGTTTTTTACCAATCTGAATGTGAATCATGTCTTTGAAGATAGCCGCGGGCTGATCTGGATCGGTACACGGAATGGCTTGAATATCTGGGATCCGAAACAGGATAAAATCACCCAATTGTACAAAAGTGATGGCCTGGCCGATAATGTCATCTCCGGGATTGTGGAAGATAATCAGCACAATATGTGGATCACCACTTCCAACGGTATATCAAATATTATGATTCATGCCCATTCAATAACCGGCGAATATCATTTTTCTTTTGTAAATTATCGTGAAGAAGACGGCTTGCAGAGTCACGAGTTTAATCTGCGGTCGGTCTTCAAATCTCCAGATGGTGAAATTTTGCTTGGCGGAACCAGGGGATTTAATTTTTTTAATCCCGAAAACATTCGTTATAACACATCACAACCCAAGGTGCTCTTTACCGGGCTAAGGCTCTTTAATGAAGAGGTTGAGGTTGGGGTTGAATATCAAGGTAACAGAATTCTGGAATCGGACTTAAATCGGGTAGAAGAGGTCACTTTTAAATATAGACAGAATGTTTTTTCTGTCGAGTTTTCAGCCATGAATTATGTCCTTCCCGAAAAAACGACCTACGCCTATATGCTGGAAGGATTTAATACGGATTGGTTAATCACTGATCCCGGTGTCCATAGTGTAACATATACCAACCTTGCCCCCGGAGACTATACGCTCAGCGTAAAGGCGGCAAACAGCGATGGCTTTTGGAGTGAAGACTCAGCTGTGCTCCATATTCATATAAAACCACCGTTCTGGCTCTCTCCCCTGGCCTATATCTTCTATTTCCTCTTGTTGATGATGATCCTGTTGTTGGCACGATACATGATTATACGTAACGAACAGCAGAAATTTAAAATGAAGCAAATAGAACTGGAAGCGGAACGAAAACATGAAATCGATGACATGAAACTTCGTTTCTTTACCAATGTCAGTCATGAACTGCGAACACCACTGACATTGATTCTGTCGCCCCTGGAAAATATGATGAAGTCGGCAGCAGATGGTCATCAAAAACAGCAACTCTCTCTGATCCACAAAAATGCCATTCGACTGTTGAATATGGTCAACCAGTTGCTTGATTTTCGAAAAAGCGATGTGAATGACTACGCCTTGAATTTATCCTATGGCGACATCATCTCATTCCTGCGAAATTCCTGTAGCCATTTTGCCGAATATGCCGAAAAAAAGAATATCCGATTGACCTTTTACTCCTCTGTGGATAAATTGAGCATGGTATTCGATGAAGATAAAATGGGGAAAATAATGATGAATCTTCTCTCTAACGCCATCAAATTTACCGAGAAGAATGGAACTGTGGATGTAGTTGCGAAAGTTTTACCAAAAGGGAGTGATGACGAGCTGGACCGGCTAGAGATCAGGGTTATAGATAGTGGCCTAGGGGTAAAGGAGGAGGAGAAAAGGAGAATTTTTGAACGTTTTTACCAGGGTGAAGTCAGAAATGAGGATTCTCCTGGAAGTGGTATCGGGCTCCACATCGTAAAAGAATTTGTCTCTCTTTGTAAAGGCTCCATTCAGGTGTATGACAATGTGCCCAAAGGAAGCCAGTTCGTACTTCTTTTTCCAGTAGAGAGGCTGGAGTATATTGTGTCACAGCCTGCTGCGGAAAAAGAACAGATGGATGATCCGGATGAGGGTGCAGTCAACGGAGAAAACGAAGATATGGCGCAAAGGAATGAAACAACGATTCTTCTGGTGGATGATAACGATGATTTTCGTTATTTTATGAGGGATACACTGAAAAAAGATTTTTCGCTGCTCGATGCTTCGAATGGAAAAGAAGCGTGGGAAAAAATAGTTGAATTTTCTCCGGACATTATCATCAGTGATGTGATGATGCCCGAGATGGATGGATACGAATTGTGCGAAAAGGTAAAAAACGATGTGCGCACATCGCACATTCCTCTAATCTTACTTACGGCACACACAGCCCAGGAGCAGGAGCTGCACGGTTTGGAAAAAGGAGCCGACGACTACATTACGAAACCATTTAACTTAGACATTCTCTCGCTCCGGATACATAAAATGTTGGAATTAAGATCTTACCGTCAGCAACGATTCAAAAATCAGATTAATATTCAACCTGCTGACATAACCATCACTCCGTTGGATGAGAAATTAATAAAGAATGCCATAAAATTGGTGGAGGAGTATATCTCCGATAGCGAATTCTCCGTAGAAAAACTGAGTAAGGAGCTGGGAATAAGCAGGGTGCATCTCTATAAGAAAATGATCTCCATCACCGGGAAAAGTCCCATTGAATTTATCCGCATTATCCGTCTCAAACGTGCTGCTCAACTATTGAGGGAAAGTCAGCTTCATATCTCCGAAATAGCGTATCAGGTAGGCTTTAACAATCCTAAAAATTTCAGCAAATACTTTAAAGAGGAATTTAATGTTTTACCCTCTCAATATCAAAATAACCCTTCCTTATTTTCTGATGGCAAACCCGGTAATAAACCTAAGTAACACCGGTAAACATTTAACATACTTTGCGGAAACAAAACTACCCATTCGGTTAACAAAACCCACAGTCAGCGAAGACATAGAGAAGATGCTCTCACGCCTATTATGATTAATTTTACAAAAAAATAATTATAATACATGGAGCGCATTTTTCATATCGCACTGGGTATCCTCTTTTTTTTCTCCTGTACCTCACCGGGACTCGAGAGGGTAGAAAACGGAATCATCGTTCGGTTGAAACAGGATAACAGCTCGGGTGTACAAGCCATCCGCTTACAGGTGGTTAACGAGCAGATCATCCACGTTTCGGCCACCAGCCAGAAAGATTTCACCCGGGAGAAAAGTCTGATAACCCGGCCGGATTTAACTTTTACGGACAACTTCACTGTGGAAGAGGAAGAGGACACGATCATCCTCTCCACCGATTCTTTGGATGTGACTATTCACAGAACGACGGGTGAAATAGCATTTCTAAATAAAAAAGGTGAAACTCTTCTACAAGAAAATAAGGGTGGCGGAAAAACACTGACGCCCATTGAAGTAGAAGGGACCAAAGGGTACACCGTGCATCAACTGTTTGAGTCGTCCGATGACGAAGCATTCTATGGCCTGGGGCAGCATCAGGCCGACGACTTCAACTACAAAGGAAAAAATGAATCGCTGTTTCAGTACAACACCAAAGTATCCGTACCTTTTGTGATATCCAACAAAAATTATGGCATCGTATGGGATAATTATTCGCTGACGAAATTTGGCGATGTACGCGATTATGCCGACCTCGATCAGTTCAGACTTTATGGTAGTGATGGGACAGAGGGAGGTCTCACGGCTGTATACACGAAAAAGAACGACCCCTCACAAACAATAGTACGCCAGGAAAGTAGGCTCGATTATCAGTTTCTGTCGTTGTTGCATAATTTCCCCGAGGGTTTTGATCTGAATCACGCAAATGTTGTCTGGAGCGGCGAGATGGAAGCTCCCGAAAGCGGATTGTACCGCTTCTTCCTTCATTATGCCGGTTATATCAGGGTATATCTCAACAATGAACCGGTGGTGGAGGAGCGCTGGCGTACTGCCTGGAACCCCAACAGCTATAAGTTTGACTATCTCTTTCGAAAAGGTGAAAGAGTACCATTGCGTGTAGAATGGGAACCCGATGGTGGTGTATCCTATATTGCGTTAAAAGCGTTGAGTCCCGTCGCTGATGAAGAACAGAATAAACTATCTCTTTGGAGTGAGATGGGAAATGGTATCGATTACTATTTCGTGGCGGGCAACAACATGGACGATGTCATCAGCGGATACAGAACCCTTACCGGAAAATCGCAGATTATGCCCAAATGGGCCATGGGTTTCTGGCAAAGCCGCGAACGCTACAAAACACAAGAGGAAGTGGTGGAAACCCTCGCTGAATTCAGAAAACGAGGGATACCCATCGATAACATCGTGCAAGATTGGAGCTACTGGCCGGAACCGGAATGGGGCAGCCACAAGTTCGACGCGGAACGATTCCCCGATCCGAAAGGGATGATCGACAAAATACATGAAATGAATGCACGGATTATGATCTCCGTATGGCCCAAATTTTATCTCAATACCGATCACTACAAGGCGTTCGACAAAAACGGCTGGATGTATCAACAGGCTGTGAAAGACAGCATCCGTGATTGGATCGGACAGGGTTATATCGGTTCTTTTTATGATGCTTACGCCGAAGGGGCACGCAAACTATTCTGGGAACAACTTAATGAAAACTTATACTCCCTTGGTATCGATGCCTGGTGGATGGATGCTTCCGAACCCAATATTCAGGATAATACCGACATGGAATACCGGAAAAAGCTGTGTGGTCCCACAGCACTCGGCCCATCCACAAAATACTTCAATGCATATTCATTGGTCAATGCCGAAGCGATTTACGAGGGACAGCGGGGTGTGAACCCCGATGACCGTGTCTTTCTGCTGACCCGTTCGGGTTTTACCGGTATTCAACGCTATTCCACCGCTGTTTGGAGCGGGGATATCGGTACCCGCTGGGAAGATATGAAGGCACAGATCTCCGCCGGTCTCAACTTTGCATTGTCCGGTATCCCTTACTGGACGATGGATATCGGCGGATTTTGTGTGGAAAAAAGATACGAGCAGGGACAACGTCACTATCTGGCGACCGGAGTTGAGAATGA
>NZ_DCEN01000037.1:4835-11741 GCF_002316955.1 Proteiniphilum sp. UBA1028 | reverse complement strand
GACTACACGATTATGCGTGCCCTGGTAATGGATTTCGGTAAAGACCAGCAAGTAAATGACATCGGTGACCAGTATATGTTTGGAAATTCACTGATGGTCTGTCCCGTCTATACCTACCAGGCAACTGATCGGGAGGTTTATTTTCCCTCCACCACCGGCTGGTATGATTTCTATTCCGGAGCATTCATTGAGGGAGGACAAAAACAACGGGTAGACGCTCCCTATAACCGTATACCGCTCTTTGTGAAAGAAGGAGCCATTATCCCTTTTGGTCCGGAAATTCAATATACCGACGAGAAAAAACCCGAACAGATCACCTTGTATCTCTTTGCCGGTAAAAATGGGAACTTCACGCTCTACGAAGACGAAGGGGTGAATTACAATTACGAAAAGGGAGCTTATGCCACCATCGGCTTCCATTACGATGAGGCGTCCAAAACACTCGAAATAGGTGAGAGGCAGGGGGCATTTAATGGCATGTTGCAGGAGCGCACTTTCCATATCGTCTGTGTGGATAAAAACAGACCGCAGGGAGTAAACCCCGATGCTAAGGGGATTGAAGTGGTCTATACCGGTCAGGCTCAACAGATAGCTTTGGGAAAATGAAAAATAGTGTGACCATATTGTTGTTGCTTGGCATTCTGCTTGTGCTTGTGGAATTCAATGCATGCCGGAAGAATGACGGGAGCCCCCGTGAAACCGAGAGTTTCAACAGTGGATGGCGTTTTTTCCTTGGTGATACGCCCGAAGCCAGTAACAGGTTCTTCGATGATAGCGGTTGGAGAGAGTTGGAGCTGCCCCACGATTGGGCTATTGAAGGCAATTTCAGCAAGGATCACCCCTCGGGGAGTGGGGGTGGAGCTCTGCCCGGAGGGGTTGGTTGGTACCGGAAATCCTTTTCACTGGATCGATCCTGGGAAGGAAAAAAAATATTCGTCGACTTCGATGGTGTCTATATGAACTCCGATGTATGGATTAACGGTATTCATCTCGGATACCGCCCTTACGGCTATATATCATTTCGGTATGACTTAACACCCCACCTGAAGTTTGATGCGGAGAACGTGATATCAGTGCGGGTAGATAACAGTGAACAACCCAACTCCCGCTGGTATTCAGGGTGCGGTATTTACAGGAATGTCTGGCTGACGAGCGTCGACCCGGTATATGTAGATTTGTGGGGAGTATATGTAACCACGCCGGAGGTCACGGAAGAAAAAGCCCTGGTGAAGGTAAGGACAACAATAAAAAACGAAATGCCCCGGGAGGTGGATCTCATAAACGAAACAACTATCCTGGATGCTTCGGGAAAACAGGTCGCTTCGACTCTGACTTCCGACAGACTGGGTGCCGGCTCCTCAAAAGAGATTGAGCAGACGATCCCTGTGCCGAAGCCGGTATTATGGTCACTCGAAAATCCTTCTCTCTACGAGGTGGTCACCCGGATTTTTGTAGACAATGAACAGACCGATCACTATGTGACCTCTTTCGGTATCCGTACCTTCACTTTCGATGCCGAAAAGGGATTCTTTCTCAACGGGCAACATACCAAAATAAAAGGAGTCTGCATGCACCACGACCTGGGTTGTCTCGGTGCGGCCATCAACACAAGAGCCATTGAACGGCAACTTGAGATACTGAAGGAGATGGGTGTGAATGGTATTCGTACTGCACATAATCCTCCCGCACCGGAACTGCTCCGGCTATGTGACCGGATGGGATTCATCGTTATGAATGAAACATTCGACATGTGGCGTAAGCGAAAAACCACCTACGATTACTCCCGTTATTTCAACGAGTGGCACGAACGCGATTTGACCGACCACATTCTCCGTGACCGCAATCACCCTTCGGTGTTCATCTGGAGCATCGGAAACGAAGTACTCGAACAGTGGACTCATGCTGAAGCCGATACACTCAACATCCAACAGGCAAATCTACTGTTGAACCTCAAACGCGACGGGACAGCACTTGCCGGGGAAAACGGAGAGCCGATGAGTGTGAATGCCCTGTTGACGGAGAAACTGGCCAATATTGTTAAGAGATTGGATCCTACCCGACCCGTGACAGCCGGCAACAACGAAACACATCCGGCCAATCATCTTTTTGCATCGGGAGCGCTCGACCTGATCGGATTCAATTATCATGGACAGGATTACCCGAATGTGTCCGATAATTTCCCCGGAAAACCATTTATTGCCACAGAGACCACGTCGGCTTTGATGACCCGCGGCTATTACCGGATGCCAAGTGATTCCATGTATGTCTGGCCTCTGCGCTGGGATATCCCGTTTACCGATCCCTCTTACGCTTGTTCTTCCTATGACAATTGCCACACTCCCTGGGGATCTGCACACGAGCAGGCATGGAATGAGGTGAAAAACGCCGATTATATCAGCGGAATGTATGTCTGGACTGGATTCGACTACCTCGGCGAACCCACCCCTTTCTGGTTCCCGGCACGGAGTTCCTATTTCGGTATTGTTGATCTGGCCGGTTTTCCGAAAGATGTATATTACATGTATCAATCGGAATGGAGCGATAAAGAGGTATTGCATGTTTTCCCGCACTGGAACTGGCAACTGGGAGAGATCGTCGACCTGTGGGCCTATTACAACAACGCCGATGAGGTGGAGTTATACCTGAATGACGTCTCTCAGGGCATCAAAAGAAAAGAAGGGGAGCAACATCACGTTTATTGGCGTCTGCCCTTTGAACCCGGTACGGTGAAAGTGGTCTCCCGGAAAAACGGAAAAGAGGTATTAGCGAAAGAAATAAAAACTGCCGGTGAGCCGTCACGGATTCGGTTGACGGCCGATCGCCGCGTGGTCAAAGCTGATGGGCATGACCTGAGTTTTGTGACCGTGGAGGTGCTGGATGAAAAGGGGATCGCTTGCCCCAATGCTGAAAACCTGATTCGTTTCGGTGTGTCAGGAATGGGTACTATCGTAGGTGTGGACAATGGCAGCCCAACCAGTCAGGAAGGCTTTAAAGCATCCGAGCGGAAAACATTTTATGGAAAATGCCTGGTTGTGCTGAAGAGTGAGAAGAGCAGGGGTGTGATTCATCTGACCGCTCAGTCGGATGGATTGATGAAAGAGACGATTGACATTGTGGTAGAAAGGTAGAATCGGTAAGCGATTCGAAAAAGTATAATACGCATTGTTTTTTTGATTGATTTGTTAAACCGGAAGGATGTAATGGCTAATGCAGTGAATGTTAAACTTTTAATTGTGGAAGTATGATAAACATGAATCTAAAGCGAAGTATAAATAGTGGTTATTTATACTGTTTTTTAATCGGGATGTCACTGATCCTGTGGAGACCGGTGGCACTGCACGCAGAACCTTTGCAGACGAACAGCGTCTCCGGCAGGGTGGTCTCGGCAACCGACGATGAGCCACTGGTCGGTGTTACGGTGTCTGTAAAAGGAACCACCAACGGGACGGTAACCGATATCGACGGCCGGTATGTTATTCAGACAGCACAGGGAGAGACGCTTATCTTCTCTTATGTCGGATTTATATCGCAGGAGGTGACCGTACGCGAAAATGTGATCAATATAACACTGATGGAAGATACCGAAGTGCTTGAAGAACTGGTGGTGATTGGCTATGGTGTGCAAGCCAAGAAATTATCTACCGGAGCCACCGTGCAGGTGAAAGGTGACGAACTGGCCAAAATGAATACAAACAGCCCCTTGCAAGCACTCCAGGGAAAAACACCCGGGGTAAACATCACCTCTACCTCCGGACAACCCGGCTCCGATATGAAAGTGGTGATACGTGGCCTGGGAACCATCGGAAACCACAGCCCTCTCTACCTGATCGACGGAATAGGGGGTGACATATCCACGTTGAATCCCTCCGACATCGAGAGCATCGACGTGTTGAAAGATGCCGCCTCGGCAGCCATTTACGGAGCACAGGCTGCCAACGGGGTGGTGTTGATTACCACCAAAAGCGGCCGGGAAGGGAAGGCACAGGTGAACTTCGATGCCTATTATGGTGTGCAGAACGTGGCCCGCAAGGCAGACATGCTGAATGCAGCCCAGTATATGACCATCATGGACGAACAGGCACTGAACAGTGGCAACGCAGCTTTCAACTGGAGCGATTTCCAGTCGATTCACGATGCAGACGGCCAGATATATGATACGGACTGGGTGGAAACAATGTTCAAGGACAATGCAGTCACCGAGAGCTATGTACTGGGTGTGACCGGCGGATCGGCTGCTTCTACCTATGCCCTCTCCCTGGGTTATATGAATCAGGAAGGGGTTGTGGGAGGGGCCGATGTCTCCAACTACGAACGGTACAATTTCCGTATCAATTCAGAGCATAAGCTGTTTAACAACTTCCTGAAGGTGGGTGAACAGGTAAGCTTCATCTACCGGATAAACAATGGTATCAGTGTGGGTAACCAGTACAACAACACGTTGAGGGGGGCTTTCGGGGTCTCGCCGTTGGCGCCGGTCTACAGTGACAACAACCCGTATGATTCACCGTACAACGATACCAGCAACAGCGACTGGTACAACGGAGAAGGAAACCCCTATGGTCTGATGATGACCAACACCAACAACGAAAACAAGGCCGCCACATTGAACGGGAACCTCTTTGCCGAGATTGAACCGGTAAAAGGGTTGAAATTGCGTACCCTGTTTGGTGCAGTCTTCAATGCAAGTGAGTACCGTAGTTTCACACCGCTCTATCATTTCAGTATCTACAGCTACAACGATACCCGTACCGGTGTGTCGCAGAATATGAATCAGGGGCTCGGCATGACCTGGACGAATACCGCCACCTATGACTGGACGGTGAACGATCATGTATTCAACGCGTTGCTCGGCATGGAGGCCTATCGCTACCAGGGTACCTATCTGGGAGCCGGCAATGGCATACTGAAAGAGGGGTTCGACACCTGGAAGTACGCCTATATCAACAACGGTACCGCCTCTTCCAGCACCGATGGCCTGAGCGCATCAGGCAGCCCGCACGATGATGCACGCAGCATCTCTTACTTCGGCCGTTTGGGGTGGAACCTGAAAGAGACCTATATGATCAATGCCACACTGCGTGCCGATGGTTCCTCCCGCTTTGCCAAAGGCAACCGTTTCGGTTACTTCCCCTCCGTCTCTGCCGGCTGGACACTCACCAACGAGTCATTTATGCAAGATGCCCCGGCATGGATCAATTTTCTGAAACTACGCGCAAGTTGGGGACAAGTGGGTAACCAAAATATTGCCAACTACCAGTATCTGGCTCCGATGAAGAACACCAACACCCATTACCTGTTTGGTTCGGAGGGATACAACGATGCTGAAGCAGCTAAGCAGCTGGCAACAAACTGGGGAGCTTATCCCAACCGTCTGGCCAACGAAAAGGTAACCTGGGAAACATCCGAGCAGACCAACATCGGTCTGGACGCCTATCTGTTCCGTACCCGTCTCGGCGTGAATCTCGATTTCTATTTGAAGAACACCAAAGACTGGCTTGTACAGGCCCCAATTTTGTCGACCGTGGGCGCGGGAGCTCCTTATATCAACGGAGGGAGTGTGAAAAACAGCGGTGTGGAACTGGCTTTGAGCTGGAACGATCGACTGAATAATAATTTCAGCTATCAGATAGGTATAAACGGTGCCTATAACAGGAACAAGGTAGGTGAAATACCGACCGAAGACGGGATCATCCACGGACAGACAAACCAGTTGTATGACAATACACCCGAGTTCTATCGGGCGGAAAATGGCAAGCCCATCGGGTACTTCTGGGGTTACAAGATACATGGCCTTTTCCAGAATGAGCAGGAGATCACAGAGTGGATTGCTGCCGGCAACGGTGTCCTCCAGAATGACGTGAAACCCGGCGATGTGAAATACATCGACGTGAATCGGGATGGTGTGATCGACGATCACGACAAGGTAAATCTGGGTAACGGGATGCCCGACTTTACATACGGTTTCAATCTTGGTTTCGGATATAAAGGTTTTGACTTTTCTCTTCAGGCTAGCGGTGCAGCCGGTCAGCAGATCGTACAGTCCTACCGGAATTTCACCAACAAGTATGCCAACTATACCACTGCCATACTTCAACGCTGGACCGGTGAAGGTACAAGCAACAGAATCCCCCGTGTGACCGAACAGAACATCAACTGGCAATTCTCCGATCTTTTTATTCAGGAGGGCGACTTTCTGCGCATCACGAACATCACCCTGGGATATGACTTCTCCCGATTTGTGAAGCACGAATTCATCAGTCAGGCACGTCTCTATGCGCAGGTGCAAAACGCCTTTACCTTTACAAAGTATGAAGGCATGGATCCGGAAATAGGCTATGGTACGGATGGTTGGGTGTCGGGCATTGATGTAGGATATTATCCTCGTCCGCGAACGGTTCTTTTCGGCGTCAATCTTACCTTCTAACTCATTAATACAAAAACTATGAACAAGATAAAAATCAATATAGTGGCAGTGGGACTTCTTTCCCTGATGATGGGGGTGACCTCCTGTGCCGAGAGCTTTCTGGATGTGGAGTCCAAAACGGAATCCACTACCGGTACTTCCTACAAGAACGAGAAAGATGTCTGGCGTGCCTTGATCGGATGTTACGACGGATGGCGTCAGACCTCTTCTTCCATGCAGATAGGCTTCTATCTGGGCGCTGAGACCATGAGCTACGAATGTTTCGGAGGAACCGGAAATGCCGACGGGCGAGGTTATCAGGCCATCGACCGGTTCGACATATCGCAGTCACCGGCCGACCTGAACATGTATGAAAACGATTGGAGAAACTATTACGCGGCGGTTTATCGTTGCAATGAACTGATTTCACGCGAGGAGCAAATAAGCTGGAACGAGACAAACAGCATGCGGGGAACTTATATGGGTGAATGCCGTACCATTCG
>NZ_DCEN01000037.1:0-4564 GCF_002316955.1 Proteiniphilum sp. UBA1028 | reverse complement strand
GCCGATGCCTATCCAAAGGCAAACGCGGCAACCAACGATGGTCACATAACCCGCTATGCCGCTGCAGCCCTTTTTGCCCGTGCCTATCTCTTTTATACTGGCTATTACGGCAGCGAGCCGGCAGGTGCTACCAAAGCGGAAGCCCTCTCGGCACTCGAAGAGATTATCTCTTCCAACGAATACAGCCTGGTGAGTGAATTCAAGAACCTATGGCCTGCCTCTTCGGCCGGCGTAGCTGAAATCGGCGACATGGAAACCTTGCTGGGGACCTATGCCGGCAACGGCAACAGCGAAACCATCCTTGCCATGAAATTTACCAGCTCACAAGACTACAATGGCAATAACGACGGCAATCGCTGGCAGGTAATGGTCGGCATGCGCAGCCTGAATGCTGCTCCTTATGGTAAGGGCTGGGGAGGCCTGACGGTGAATCCTGCGTTCGTCAGTGAATTCAAAACAGGCGATACACGCCGCACTGCTTCGATCATCGACATGACCGGTGAGGGCATAACGGGGTTGGACGACTTTGAAGCAAGCTACAAAGATCAACGGGAATATACCGGTTATGCGGTGAAGAAATATGCACCACTCTGCTTCGCCGATGGCACATCCGCATCGAAAGAGGATGGTTCGGGCGATTTCCAGATATCCAACCACCAGGATTATGTGATCATTCGCTATGCCGATGTGCTGTTGATGGCGGCTGAGCTGGGAAGTAGCAGTGCACAGGCCTATTTCGACGCGGTGCGAAAACGTGCCTACACCTCCAACGGTATGCTCTCTTCCAGTTATGCGGCACTGCCGGCAACAAAAGAGCACATCATGCAGGAGCGTCGCCTGGAATTTGCATTCGAGAGCATCAACTATTGGGATCTGCTCCGCCAGGGAGTAGACTACGCAGCCGATAAACTTGCAACAGAGGTTACTGTGCTTAGTGGGGGATCTCCCGACAGGGTCAGCATCAAAGCCGACCGACTGCGTGCCACCAAAGGGCTCAGTCAGATTCCTTATAATCAGATCACGCTGGCAAACGGCACCCTGGTACAAAACCCCGGGTGGTAACGGCCAGTTATAAACACAAAAAAAATAATCGTATGAGACTGAAATCATCTATATACCTGTTTGTTGCAAGCGTAGTCATGCTTTTCTTCGCTTGCACCCCCGAGCAATATGATTTGGATGCGAAGGATGTCACCCCCGACGACCTGGTGGAAGGCCTGGCCTATACCATTACACACGATCCCGTCAATCCCAATATCGTGTATCTGGAAAGCAAAATGGGTGATCGCTATACCGCTCTTTGGGAACATCCCCAGGGACGGAGTCAGGAAAAGAAAGTAACGCTGCAGATTCCTTTCGATGGAACCTATACCGTGAGATTTGGCGTGCAGACCCGTGGAGGAGTAGTGTACGGTGAACCCGCCACATTCACCATCCAGGATTTTTATGCCGGTTTTGTGACCAACGAGCTCTGGACGTTATTGACCGGCGGAGTGGGTGCTTCCAAAACGTGGATCCCCGACAACGGTCAGTATGGTCTGGCTCCCGGAGAACTCTCCTATGCCGATCCGGGCGGAACCGTGGAATGGAACAACTGGTCTCCCAACTGGGAACCGGCTGCCGGATTTACGATGGCAGCAGGCGATCATCCCATCTGGGAAAGCAGCATGACATTCGACCTGATCAATGGTGCCAACGTATCGATAGACGATCGTTCCACCGGTGGGGTAGGTGTAAGGAAGGGCTCTTTTATGCTGAACACCGACGCACATACCATCACTTTTACCGATGTGGACCTGCTTCATACTGCCGGATGGAACCACATGACCAGCAACTGGAAAAAAGATTTGAAGATCCTCACGATGACGGAAAACCAGCTGAGAATCGGTATCCTGCGTCAAAAAGATACCTCCGGCGAGGATCCCTGGTGGGTCATCTGGAACTTTGTGAACAAGGAATATGCCGACAATTATGAAGCACCGGCACAAGAGATCTTCCCGACACTGCCTGATGACTGGAGAGACTATGTGGAACCCAAGACCAACCTGGTGACGACCTACAAGCTTTCCGACGACAAGCCCTTCGACTGGTGTAACCTCGACGGATCACAGAAGGGAATTGGAAACATAGCTGCCCGCAGTGGCGTGGAAGAAGTGACGCTGGTACTCAATAGCGGCACGGGCGATTATACCCTTACCGATATTGCGGGCGTGGAACATAAGGGGAAATATAGTCTGAGCGGTGAGGGGATTTATACCTTCAGCGACCCCCTTCCCGAGATCGTCCTCTCCAACGATGGCAGAGCGCTGTTTAAAACCAATCCGGACCGCACACTGCGCATCATGTCGTATGAAACCAGTGATTTTACCGGCGGACTCACCGATCTGTGGTTGGCGAGCAAGGAGCTCGATGACCAGGCCAATCTCTACCAGTACATGGGATATCATTTTGTAGCACAGAGCGCCGCTGCGGTGAAGTCCTACAAGGCAACCATGCACTTCTTCGATCTCGGTTGGATCTTCACCGCATCGGAGCCACTCTTTATTTCCGGTGATGGCGATTACACCTTTGTCATCGCAGGAGCGAGTGATGCGCCTTATGGCATGTATCTCGATATCCAGAAAATATTGAAAGACAATCCCAACATGGATGTAGCCATCAAGGAGATCAAGGTCGATGGTGCCGCCATTCCATTTGACGACACGGCAATTGACCGCGGTGTCGGCGATGATGCGACCACCGCAAGGCGGTATATACTCAACCCCTGGGGCGCCACCGTAGGCGATACACCCAACTACGTGTTCGGTTCATCCATCGCAGTGACGGTGACGGTCAAGATGGATAACGGCACTCCTTTTATTGTGAAAAAAGAGTGATCGTATCGCTTTGAAGATGATGAATTATAATTGCATAAAAATAAGATAATCATATGAAAATAAGATATATATCAGCCACTCTTTTACTGGCAGCCGCTCTGTTCGCCACATCGTGTGATGTGGAAGATGATTATACCATCAGAACCGGAGAGATTATTTCGGAGATCACCACGGGATCTGCCAGCGTGACCGCAATTGCCGCGGAAGTGACCGGTACCGTGAAAGATCTCACGCTGGTTTCGTCCGCCTCCTACGAGGTGGGTGCTTACTACGGCACCAATGCCGACCCTACCACTGCTGGCAGCAAGAAAAGCGGCAGCGTGGATGAAAACGGGAATGTGGTCACCGCAATCACCGGGCTTACCACCGGCACAACTTACTATTATGCCACCTATGTGACGTTGCAGGATAAAGTAACCAAATTTGGCGACATCAAATCATTCGTGGCCACCGCAGCGAAAGTGACCACGAAGGAGGCGGAGGAGATCACCGCCAGCAAAGCAACCCTTTTGGCCGATATCAGCGGTACCGAGGGCCTCGCATCATTTGACACGGGAGTGAAGATCTCTTTGTCTGCCGACGATGTCACTTCCGGTATCACCCGCGAACTGGGCGAGGTGGGCGGTTTGTTGCCGGGAACGACCTACTATTATGCGGCATTTGCCAGGATAGGAGACGGGTATCTCTATGGTGAAACCAAAACAGTGACAACCCTCACGCAACAGATGGAGTATGTGGATCTGGGACTCAGCGTGATGTGGGCCACGCACAACATCGGGGCTGACAGTGAATCGGAAGCCGGAACGCTCTTCGGTTATGGTGACCAGACGGCCATGATGACCTCGGCCAAGCTGGAAGACTATACTGCTGCCGATATAGCAGGGAGTATCGGTGATCTCATTTATAACCTGGATCTGGATGGTGATTCCCCCATGAAGAGCCAGATGCCTACCCATGCCCAGATAGCGGAGCTGCTACAGCACACCACCCAGCAATGGACCACCGTTGAGGGTGTGGAGGGGTTGCGATTTACCGCAAACAACGGGAACAGCATTTTTCTTCCGGCAACTGGTTACCGTAACGGAGAAACAACAATCGCCGATGGTGCAGGTTACTACTGGAGCGGCAATGTAAGCTCTGTCCACAGCGACTATGCCAATACGTTGACATTTGCTGGCTCATCCGCCAAAACCGGTTTCTCCAAACGGAGTCTCGGCCTTGCACTTCGCTCAGTGCGTGCCTATGCGGAGGTGAATCCCGAATCAAGCAAGCTGGTCTTTGGCGATTTAGAGAACAATGGGCGGTTACGCATTGAAATCTACAACGAATTTGGCGCTACAGCAAGCAATCCGCCCATCGATCCAGCTTCCATCAAGTTTGCCAGGAACATGGTTGTTTCATTCAACCTTACCGGCATCACCGGCAACCTGAAGAGCGGCGCTGCAGGCTCCTACGTGGCAGGCCTTGAGTACTCCGACCCGAGCTGGGGCGTGAGCTATTGGTCCAACCTCGCCATGGGTAAGTATGAGGCCCTGGTCACCGGCGACGGCACCTACACCGTGTGGATGGAAGTCACATCACAGGCCAACGGCGCCATCGTATTCTGTGTGGATATTGCCGGCCTGGGTGCCGACATCGACGACTGGTCGAAGGTGGGCGTGGAAATAAATGCCATCAAGCTCGATGCC
>NZ_DCEN01000038.1:111157-114376 GCF_002316955.1 Proteiniphilum sp. UBA1028 | reverse complement strand
GAAAATTTGTTCCTCTTTTATTCCACGACTACGTCCTTAAAGATTTGAAAGTTCTGAACCAGCTTTAAACTTGGCCGTTTTCTTTGCAGGAATGTTGATGGGCTTCTTTGTACGCGGGTTGATACCTTTTCTTGCACTTCTNNTCTACCAGCTGAGCTACGGAGTCATTTTTTAGAGGCACAAAGGTACGGATATTTTTCTTTTTCGAAAACAATCTTCCCCGATAATTTTTATAGTAATCGATGTTTTCTGTTTTTGAAGCAGAAAAACAGATAGTTGAAAAAATAAAAAGGAACAAACCTGAAAATTTGTTCCTCTTTTATTCTACGATTACGTTCTTAGAGATTTGACAGTTCGGATCCAGCTTTAAATTTGGCTGTTTTCTTTGCTGGAATGTCAATTGGTTTCTTTGTACGGGGATTGATCCCTTTTCTTGCACTTCTTTCAGACACAGAGAATGTGCCAAATCCAACCAACACCACTTTACCTCCGGCTTTCACTTCTGCAGAAATTGTGTCCAGTGTAGCGTCCAATGCTTTCTTGGCATCTACTTTGCTAAGGCCTGATTGTTCAGCGATAGCACTAATTAGTTCTGATTTATTCATAAGAAAACGTAAATAATAAAATTAAACATACATTAAGTCAAGGCTGAGCCTTATTTTGGCGTCAAATATAAGTGATAAATCGAAAACAATCAAGAAAAAAGATAAAAAGTATTTGATTTTCTAAAAAAAAACCTATTTATGGGGCAAAAAACCTCACTAGCTGCGAAATAATACGTATTTTTGCGCCTCAACAGTAGATTACCACAATGAACAGATATAGAAATAGCTTTGCTGGCATTTTGCCCACGGTCACCAAGAATATTATCATCATCAACGGGATCATCTGGCTAGCCCAGTTTGTGCTGCTAAGCAGGGCAGGCATTGACTTATCCCGGCAATTCGGGCTTCACTTCCCGGCGTCCAGCGACTTTCGCTTTTATCAGCTGGTTACCTACATGTTCCTGCACGACCCATACTCCTTCTCGCATGTTTTCTTCAACATGTTTGCTGTCTTCATGTTTGGACGTACACTGGAACAGGTATGGGGTCAAAAGCGCTTTCTCACATATTACCTGGTCACCGGCATAGGTGCCGGTCTCATTCAGATTCTGGTTCTATACTTACGTGTACAAACCCAGTTGCCGCAAGAGATGTTTTCAATGGTCGACAGTGTCACGGTCGGAGCTTCAGGAGCCGTTTTTGGCATACTCCTGGCGTTCGGCATGTTGTTCCCCAACGCGGAACTCTTTATCATTCCGTTTCCTTTCCCCATCAAGGCCAAATGGTTTGTGATAGGATATGGCCTGTTGGAATTGCTGTTTGGGGTAGCCAACAGATCCGGTGATAATGTAGCCCATTTTGCCCATCTCGGAGGAATGCTATTCGGAATATTCATGATTTTGTATTGGAAAAACAAAGACAGGAGAGATGGCAGATTTTATTGACACGCTAAAATACAAATATAAGACCGGCGATGTATTGACAAAGCTTATCTTTATCAATACATCTGTTTTTATCATTTTGAAAATTATCGGGGTCTTTTTCACGTTGTTCAACATCAACAGCCTCGACCTCATCGTCTTCCTGGGCGTACCCTCCCATATTCCATTGCTTTTAAACCGGTTGTGGACACCCGTATCCTACATGTTTGTGCATGAAGGGTTCCTGCATCTCCTCTTTAACATGCTCTGGCTCTACTGGTTCGGACAGATCTTCTTACAGTATTTTACCGGCCGCTCTCTGGGCAGTCTTTACCTGTTGGGCGGCCTGGCAGGGGCACTGCTCTATGTAGTTGCCTTCAACACGATCCCTTATTATATGGATATGGGGCGCGGCTGGCTCATTGGCGCATCGGCAGCTGTCATGGCCATCGTGATGGGCGCTGCCTTTTATCGTCCCGACGTACAGTTGCATCTTTTTCTTCTAGGTCCCGTAAAAATTGTCTACATTGCCCTGTTTGCATTTGTTCTCGACTTCCTGTCCCTGGGCAACCCTACCAATCCGGGGGGACACGTGGCACACATCGGGGGGGCACTTTTGGGATATTTGTTTGCCGTACAATACAAAAAGGGAAAAGACATTACCCGCTGGATGAGCCAGTGGATTGATTGGTTCGTGGGGTTGTTCAAACCCCGTCAAAAGAAATCGAAGCTGAAGGTGGAATACACCCGCAACGAGACAGATTGGGAGTATAACAAGCGTAGACATAGCGAACAGGAGGAGATCGACGCGATCCTTGACAAATTGAAACAATCGGGGTACAGCAGCCTCTCCGCAGACGAAAAAAAGAAGCTTTTTGATGCGAGCAAGAAATAAAAAAATAAGATTCCGGGACTTCGTCGTATGGATTATTTTTGCCACCAACGTGGCAGCCATCATCCTGCTTTTCTGCTCTTTCCTTTCCTGGAATGTCTCTCCCCTGAGAACCAACCTCTTCTCCTACATAGGACTGGGTTTCGGCTTTATTTTTCTACTCAATGTGTGCTACCTGGTTTTCTGGATCATTTTTTCGAAATGGAAGCTGGCACTTATATCACTGGCGGCCATGCTCCTGTGTTATAAGCCCGTCACCACATTCTTCCCGATGCATCTCTTTCCGGATAAAGCACCGGCTGAAACTTTGCAAGTGCTCACCTACAATGTGCAGGGATTTCCCGGGGAAAGAGATAAAACCTCCCGGGAGCATCCCATCCTGGACTATATTGCCCGTACAGATGCCGATATTGTCTGTTTGCAGGAATACCTGGTGAGCAAAACAGGCCAATCTATCTTTTCACAGCGCGATGTAAACCGCCTCCTGAATAAATACCCGTACCGTTCCGTTACCGGTTTGGAATCTTCGGGAAAATATCATATCTTCGGATTGGCATGCTTCTCAAAATATCCGATTGAGAAGACACACGAGGTGGTATTTGAGTCGTCCTACAACGGCGCTGCAGTGTATACCATCAACATAAACGGGAAAAGATATACCGTAGCCAACGTACATCTGGAGTCGAACAGCATCAAGGCCGAGGATAGAAAGCTGTACAGCGATTTTATTCAGAACTCCGACTCGGTGAGGCTGGAAGCAGTGACGACCAACATCCGCACCCGTCTGGGAGGAGCTTACCGGATGCGAGCACGGCAGGCGGAGAAAGTGAGGCAGTATATCGATGCACAAGAGACGAAAGGG
>NZ_DCEN01000038.1:86074-110927 GCF_002316955.1 Proteiniphilum sp. UBA1028 | reverse complement strand
TCCTTCGGCCCGGGCATCACCTACCACGAAGATCTGTTTTTGTTTCGGATCGATTATATCCTTCACAGCAAAAATATGAAAGCGTTCGGGTCGAAGGTCGACAGGTTAAAATTTTCAGACCACTACCCGCTCAGGACGAGCCTGGTTTTGGATCAAGACATAAACAAATAAGAATCCTATTCAAAAGCAACGCCTCCGGAAAGTCTACTCGCTTTTTGCGATGGACAAGGCAGTCGCGAAGCTATTTAAAAGCATTTCAGAAAAATATTGGACTGTCAGAACAGCCAACACAGCAGTCCATCAAAAAAACAATACGATGTACAAAATAAGCAAAGAATTTTCCTTTTCGGCAGCACACTCCCTTTTCGGGTTACCTGCCGACCATCCCTGTAGCCGCTTTCATGGACATAATTATGTGGTTACCGTACACCTGAGGGCCAAAGAACTAAACCTGCAAGGATTTGTACGCGACTATAATGAACTGAATATCGTGAAAGAGTATATCGATACAGTCCTCGACCATCGCAACCTAAACGACATCCTTGCCCCACTCAATTCCTCGGCCGAGAATCTGGCCAAAATGCTCTACGACCACTTCAAGCAGCAACTCCCTGAGTTGTATGCCATAGAGGTCAGCGAAACGCCCAAAACATCTGCGACCTATGAACCTGAACGTGAATGAGATATTCTACTCGCTCCAGGGAGAAGGAGGCCGCTCCGGACAAGCCTCCATCTTCATCAGGCTGGCCAAGTGTAACCTGACTTGCAGCTTCTGCGATACCGACTTTGAACGGGGTGTGAAAATGACCGTCGACGAGGTTCTCGGGGAAATAAAGCAATATAGCTGTAAATGGGTTATCTGGACCGGTGGCGAACCCACGCTGCAGCTTACCGATGCCATTGTAGCCATCTTCAAAAAAGAGGGCTACCTGCAGGCAATCGAGACCAACGGAACGCGGAAAGTTCCAGCAGGCATTGACTACATCGCCTGCAGCCCCAAACAAAACTTCGAAAAAGTCAGAGAGATCATCCCCGAAGTAGACGAACTGCGCTTTCCCATCGAAAAGGGAGACCCGCTGCCCGATACTTCCATCCTCCCCAGGTCGGCACGTTATTTTCTCAGCCCCATCTTCGACGATAGCAGGATAATTCCGGAAAACGTGGAATACTGCATTTCCCTGGTGAAAGAAAATCCCGCGTGGTCACTGAGTATTCAGACGCACAAACTGATTGGCATTCGCTGATATGACAAAGTTTCAGGTAACCATACTCGGCTGCGGATCGGCCATGCCCACCACGCTGCACAACCCTCCTTCGCAACTGGTCGACATGAACGAGAAACTGTTCATGATTGATTGCGGAGAAGGCACGCAATTGCAGATGCGAAAATTCAAGACTCGCATGAGCAAACTGCACAGCCTGTTTATTTCGCATCTGCACGGAGACCATACCTTCGGCCTGCCGGGTTTGCTATCCACACTCAGCATGCTGGGCAGGACCGGCGATTTGAATATCTACGCCCACAAGGAGATCGACTTTCTGCTGAATCCGTTGCTCACGTACCTTGGCAACCACATGTCGTTCAACATAAACATCTTTCCTCTAAATCCCGATAGACAGGAAGTGCTTCTTGAAAACAGATCGATCAAAGTGACATCCTTTCCGTTGAGACACCGTATTCCTTCAAACGGATTCCTTTTTGAAGAGAAAGAAACCCCCCGTCATATCAATCGTGAAATGATCGACTTTTATCATGTCCCGGTGAAGCAAATTCCAGATATTAAAAAGGGAGCCGATTTTCTCACACCCGATGGCAGCCTCATCCTTAACAGGCATCTCACCTACCCCGGCAATCCTGCACGCCGGTACGCCTACTGTTCCGATACTGCCTATGCACCCGAAATAGTTCAGTATATTGAAAAGGTGGATCTTCTTTATCACGAGGCCACATTTGCCGAAAGTGAAATTGCCCGTGCGAAAGAAACCTATCACTCCACAGCCCGTCAGGCTGCCGAGATTGCAAGAGAGGCAGGCGTAAAAAAACTGGTGATCGGTCATTACTCTTCGCGTTACAGTGAAATTGGTACGCTCCTGAAGGAAGCTGTCGCCGTTTTTCCCGACACGGAGCTTGCCGTTGAGGGAAAAATATTATCTTTGTGAGGTGATTCACATGCTATGAAACATTTCTGTACCATCCTTTTAATGGCCTTTTTGATTGGTGGAACCGGATTTCCGGTCTCCTCTCAGGAGAATCCCAACAGGCTTGTTATAGAGGAGCAGGATACAGTGATAATAAAGTTATCGGGGAACAGGCTTATCATCGAAAATCTCCCGAAAGATGAGATACTGGAGATCTACAATATCATGGGTGTAAAAGTGTACAGTCGCCGCGTGAAAGCAGGTACGAACGAATATACCCTTTCCCTGTCGAAGGGATTTTATATCCTGAAAATAGGCAGGATTACCAAAAAAATTGCTGTCACACAAGTTTAACTGTTTCACTTTGCTACATCTATTCTCTTTTTTATATCTTTGTGATTCTTTAGGTCCGTCATCTAAAGACAAAGAAGTGAGACTTCCTTCTTTTCAGCAGTATTTGTAAGTCAAAGATTGGTTATCATTAATATTATAAATATATGAAGATTGCTATTGTTGGTACAAGCGGGGCCGTAGGTCAGGAATTACTCCGCGTACTGGAAGAGAGAAACTTCCCACTGGATGAATTGCATTTATTCGGCTCTGCAAGAAGCGCCGGAACCACATATACCTTCAAGGGTAAACAGATCACCGTAAAAGAGTTGAAGCATAACGACGACTTTAAGGGGATCGACATTGCATTTGTTTCCGCAGGTGGCGGCACGTCGCTGGAATATGCCGGAACAATCACAAAGCATGGTACCATCATGATTGACAACTCCAGTGCATTCCGCATGGAGGACGATGTACCTCTCGTAGTGCCGGAAGTAAATGCCGAAGATGCGCTCAACACACCGCGCGGCATCATTGCCAACCCCAACTGCACCACAGCACAACTGGTGGTAGCACTGAAGGCAATTGAAGATATCTCCCACATCAGGAAAGTGCACGTGGCCACCTATCAGGCAGCTTCGGGTGCCGGCGCTGCGGCTATGCAGGAGCTGGAAGATCAGCACAGCCAACTGGCTAACGGCGAAACACCCACCGTTTCAAAGTTTGCATATCAACTGGCTTACAACCTGATCCCGCAGGTAGATGTCTTCACCGACAACGGATATACGAAAGAAGAGATGAAGATGTATTACGAAACGCGCAAGATCATGCACACCGACATAGAGGTAAGTGCCACCTGTGTGCGGGTTCCGGTGATGCGCGCCCATTCCGAAGCCATCTGGATCGAGACCGAACGCCCCATCTCGCTGGAAGAGGCACGCGAGGCCTTCAGCAAGGCCGAAGGCGTTGTAGTGATCGACAATCCGGCAAACAAGGAATATCCCATGCCCCTCGATCTCACGGGAAAAGACCCGGTATATGTGGGTCGCATCCGCAAGGACCTGACCAACGAGAACGGACTCAGCTTCTGGTCTGTTTCAGACCAGATCCGCAAGGGAGCTGCGCTCAATGCCGTGCAGATAGCCGAGTATCTGATCAAACAATAAATAGTAAATTCTAAAAAGAGAGGGTGTGTGGCCAACGTCGTTGCACCCTCTCTTTATTCCGACTCCTGTTGTCTGGATTATTCATGTAGCTCCTGATTTTATTCCGGGATAGCTCCTAAAGAAACAAAACGATGAAAATCATTTTGTTCGATGGCGTTTGCAATTTCTGCAACACCACTGTAAATTTCATGCTGAAACACGACAGAGAACATGTCTTTCGCTTTTCGCCTCTGCAGAGCGAGAAGGGAAGGGAAATACTGAGGCAACAAGGCAGGCTAGATACGAATTTAAATGCCCTCATTTTCATCGAAGAAGACAAATTGATGGAAGGCATGGATGCCGTCATGGCCATTTCAAAATACCTGAAAGGATGTTTCCGCTTAATTTATTTATTGAGATTTCTTCCTCACAGAGTCACACACACAGCATACGCTTTGATCGCCAAAAATCGTTACAGGTGGTTCGGGAAGAAGGAAGTGTGCCGTATTCCTAAACCTGGTGAGGAAGACAGATTTCTATAACAACATAAGAAGAATTTGTCTGACAGAATCGCCCCCCATCTCCACGTATCTTATTAATCATTGGATTGCACCTTTTCCTCCTGATGATCGTGCTTCAACAGCACCCGGTGAGGCAGTGTTCCGTGGCCCAGTATTTCGATGGGACATGAATCGTATGCACTGACCAGCCATTCCTGCGATATGTTGGTCCCCGAATGATAGTGAAGGCCCTGGTTTACACAGGCAATATTTTTCACCATGGAGATAATGGTTCCCACATCGTGCGATACCAGCATGATGGCAATTTCTTTATTGACATCACCCAGCAATTTGTAAAAATTGGTCTCGAAAAGCTTGTCCACATAGGTGCTCGGCTCATCCAAAATGATCAGCTTCGGATTGTCAATGATGGCCCTCCCCAGCAATACCCGCTGCAGCTGGCCGCCGGAAAGTTCACCGATGGAGCGCGACAGCAGGGGCTCAATCCCCAGTCGCTGGGCCACCCTTCTCACCTTATGCCTATCCTCTGCCAAATACCTCCTGAAGAGATGTTTACGCATTGTCAAACCCGACAAGATTACTTCCGATACGGCGATCGGAAATTTCTTATCGATCTGGTTAATCTGCGGGAGATAGCCGATATTGAGTGAAGATGCTTTCTGCCCGTTATTAAAGAAAGTAATGGATCCCGATTGTGGCTTGATCAGGCCAAGGATTGATTTCAGGAGTGTAGTTTTTCCACCTCCATTGGGACCGATGATACCCAAAAAATCATCCTCATAAATATTGAGTGAAACATTCTTCAACACGTTCGGTTTATGATCATAACCGACTGTCAGGTCGTTAATTTCAATCAGCTTATTCATCGGCTTCACGCGATAATATGTCGGCTATGCGTACCAACTCCCTCTCCCACTCGTAACTCAGCGGATCAATCTCAAACACTTCCGCACCAATTTCCCGGGCAATCACTTCCGTATTTTTTTTATCGAATCCTTTTTGAATAAATACGGTATGTATGTTCTCTACACGGGCAAGATCCACCAATTCTTTTATCTGTGCCGGTGAGGGATTTTTCCCTTCAAATTCAACACTATGCTGATGCAGGTTATAATCGTTTGCAAAATAAGCAAGTGCAGGGTGATAAATGACAAACGAGCGGGACGATGCACGGGTTAGTTTTTCCCGAATCAGACTGTCGGTGGCAATGATCATATCATTCAACTTTTCATAATTGGAACGATATACCTTCTCATTTTCCGGGTCTGCCTGTACCACAGCCTCAAGCATATTGCGGCTAAAAATCTCCATTGCCCGAGGTGAAGACCAGACATGCGGATCTACATCGCCATGTGCATGACCATGACCATGCCCTTCCTGCTCATCACTTTCCAGCCGGACAATGCCCGCGGAGCAGTCCACGATGATCACATCAGGATTGTTGGCTGCCAACCGCTCGCTCCACGCCTTTTCAAATCCCAGGTCGCCCACCATAAAATAGAGCAGGCTATTGCCCATCTCCACCATTACCGACGGTGCGGGTTCGTATGTTTCGGGACTGGTTCCCGGGGGCACAAGCGTATTGATGACAAACGCATCCCCCACAATCTGTTCGAGAAAAAAACGTTGTGGCTCAATGGTGACAGTCAGTATTCCTTTCCGACTTGTACTTTCCTTCTTTGTCGCGGAATGACAGGAGAGAAGAAGGTGGAAAAACAATATATAAAAAAGATATTTTTTCATTTGATAAATTTGACAGACAAATGTAACTATTTTCGGCCTTTGCCAAAAATCATAAACAAAGTTTATCTATTTTTGTTGACGACCAGTCCCACGGAATCCGAATAAAAGGATTTCAGGCGAATCAATTTTGATCTGCCTCGTGCCTGTATGACTTAGTCTTACTCATTATACTTTACAACTTCATACAATCTATCCCTCATGGTGCCCACAGACAAACATTCCCCGCACACCGTCATGAAGATAACCCAAGACGGATCACACACGCTCTATGTACCGGAGCTGGAGGAACATTACCACTCCACCCACGGCGCCATACAGGAGTCGATGCATGTCTTCATCGATGCCGGACTGCGTCACAGCCACAGAGAGTACATCCAGATACTGGAGGTAGGCTTTGGCACAGGACTGAATGCCATGTTAACCCTGCGGGAAGCAGAAAAAATGCAGAAGAAAGTCTTCTACCACTCCCTGGAACGCTACCCGCTTGCCATGGCTGATGCCATGCAGCTCAATTATCCACAGCAGATTGAAAAGAGGGCCGCATGCCCGGTGGAACAGGATCAGGAACGGCTCACAGTTCTATTCCGCCAGCTTCATCAATCGCCCTGGGAAACACCGGCAGTGATCACACCCTCCTTCACCCTGTTGAAGGAAGAAGCCGACTTCAGTCAACCGGAACAGTTTCAGTCCCCATGTCGGTACGACCTGATCTACTTTGACGCCTTTGCACCCGAAAAACAGCCGGAGATGTGGCAGGAGGCGATCTTCAAAAAACTATACACCTTGTGTAGCGACAACGCCATTCTCACCACCTATTGTGCCAAGGGGGCAGTACGCCGGATACTCCAGTCGGCAGGTTTCACCGTGGAACGCCTTCCTGGCCCCCCTGGAAAACGGGAGATGTTGCGGGCCAGGAAAGTGAAATAACTTCTACAAACGCCATTCATTACTTTAAAAATAAAACACAATGAAGCCTAAATTTCTCATTCTAACAATGACGTTACTTTTCACCCATCTGCTGTCAGCAGGTGACTTTGAGAAAGACATCTTTCTCACCGACAGTGGCAAGGAGGTGACGATCACTTTTATCAAGCATGGATCGCTGATGATCACCTACGAGAAACAACATATCCATGTGGATCCGGTGACCCTGTTTGCCGACTACAGCACCTTGCCGAAAGCCGATTTCATCCTGGTGACCCACGAACATGGTGACCACCTCGACGCCAAAGCGATTGAGGTGTTGGCCAAGGAAAATACGCGGTTGGTCCTCAACCCCTCCTCCCGTAAGATCCTGGGCAAAGGCGAAGGGATCCGCAACGGGGAGCGGCTGCGGCTCTCCGATGCTATCAGCCTCGATGCCGTCCCTGCTTACAACACTACCCCGGGACGGGAGCAGTTTCACCCCCGTCACCGCGACAACGGTTACATCCTCTCTCTCGATGGGCTGCGCATTTACATTGCCGGCGATACTGAGGATATTCCTGAAATGGGTGAGCTGAAGGAAATCGACGTCGCCTTCCTCCCCGTGAACCAACCCTACACCATGACCGTGGAGCAGGCGGTGCATGCCGCGAAGATGTTCACCCCCGGTGTACTCTATCCCTACCATTACGGCGACACCGACGTGAAACCGGTCGTGGAGCAGCTTAAAGAGAGCGGCATCGATGTCCGGATCCGGAAAATGGAATAGTTATTATTTGCAAATGAGCATAAAAAGCCGTTATTTTGCAATAATACCAAGGATATGAAGGAAATTGCAGCACGGCTCGAGGCAGCCGGCAAGGAATACAAGACGGGCGAATCGACTATCGTCGCACTGCAACCCACCACCACCGCATTCAGAAAAGGTGAGATCACCCTGATTGTCGGACCCTCCGGCTCGGGCAAGACCACCCTACTCTCACTGCTGGGGTGCGTAATCTATCCCACCATGGGGAAGGTGTGGGTGGGTGATACGTGCGTGAACAACCTCCCGGAACGGGAGTTGGCGCAACTGCGCCTGCGGCAGATCGGCTTTGTTTTCCAGGGATTCAACCTGTTGGCACCTCTCAACGCGCTGGAGAACGTGATGCACCCGCTACTGCTGCAGGGGGTGAACCGCCGCGAGGCCCGCAGACAAGCGATAGAGCTGATCAGCACCTTCGGCATGGAGGAGAGGATCCACAACCTGCCACGCAACCTGAGCGGCGGCCAACAGCAGCGCATTGCCATAGCGCGCTCGCTAATCACCAACCCGCAGCTGATCCTCTGTGATGAACCCACCGCCTCGCTCGACCACAATAGCGCCAGAATGGTGATGGATATGCTGAGTCAGCTCTCCCGCGAAAGTAGGGCGGTGATTGTGGTGACCCACGATGTGCGGCTGAGAAAATATGCCGACCGCACCATCTATGTCTCGGAGGGGATGATCAGCGACAGTGCCATCGAAGAGGGGTTTTAGCTTGCAGACACCGACATTGAGCCATTAAAATGGAAACCAGATATTATACAATGAAACTCAAACAGACGAAACAACAAATAGGCTGGCTATCGGCCATCCTGCTTCTGGCGGCTTGTGGCAACGGGAAAGAGAATACAGCTCCTGTCACAGAGCCCCTCAGTATCGCCCACGTTGTGGGAATCGGCAAGATAATCCCCCAGGGAGGCGTGGTGGAGCTGGCCGCTCCTGCCTCCGGCATTGTGGAGGAGCGCTACTTTAACACGGGCGACAAGGTGGAGGCAGGCGACGTGATCCTGGTGCTGGAGAAGCGCAACGAGATCCTTTCAGTGCAGGAGAGCGATGCCGGCATTGCCACGCAACAGCTGCAGGTGGAATCGGCACGACTGGCACTGGAGCAGGAGCGTATCGCTCTGGAAGATCAGCAGCGGCGCCTGAACGACGCCCGGGAGTTGCTGAAGGCGGGTGCCGTCACCGGTGAGGAGGTGCGCCGCCTGCAGAACGATGCTGACCAGGGTACGGAGCGACTGAAAAAGACGGAGAACGACTATCGCCTGCAGCAGTCCCGCCTCCGGGAGATGCAGACGGCACGCGCTGCCCGGGAGAACGACCTGTCGCTGCGATCGTTCCGCGCCCCGGTCGGGGGTACGCTGCTGACCCTCACTCCTCATGCCGGAGAGGCGGTGACAATGTACCAACCCTACGGCCGCATTGCACCTGACCGGCCGCTGGAGGTGATGGTGGAGATTGACGAACTGTTTGCCGACAGGCTTGCGGTGGGCCAGCGCTGCACCATCCACCTCCCGGGAGACAGTTTGATGGCTGCCACCGGCCATATTGTACGCCTGTCGCCCGACCTGAAGCGAAAGTCGCTCTTCTCCGACAGCGGCAGCGATTTGGAGGACCGCCGCATACGAGAGATAGAGGTATCGCTCGACGAGGTGCCGGGCACGCTCTTCATTGAGTCGAAAGTGGAGTGTAGGGTAGACTTAAATTGATCATCCATGTTTCCTACCGCCTATAAATTTGTCCGTTTCGAGAAATCCAAGAGCATGGGTATCCTCACGGCCATCATCATCAGCATCTACCTGATCGGCATCGAACTGGGCATGTTCTTCTACCTGGCCAACCTGATCGGGGGACTGGTGGGCAATGCCAATCCGGAGTATGCACAGGTGTTTGTGGTGAACCGACAGACCGAGAATGTCAATCAGCTCTCTCCCTTCGATGTGCGGTGGATCAACCAGCTGCGCAGCATTGAAGGGGTAGACGACACCCATGGCTTCGTGATTACTCCCGTCACGGTTAAGTTCTCCAACGGCAAGGATGCCCCCGCCATGATCGTCGGCTCTGCCTTCCCCACCCTGGCGGCAGGTCCTTATGCCGGACTGGTGAAGGCAGGCTCTTTGAACGACCTGGCAGCGCCGGAGATCGTGTCGACCGACTTTTACGACAACAAGGCGCTGCGTTATGATGTACAACGGGGTACCCGCTTCGAGATCAACGGCAAGGCAGCCACGGTGGGGCTCACCACCCGCCATGCCAAAGGTTTCAACGTTCCGCTGCTCTACACCACCCTCGACAAGGCCCGGTACTTCTCGGGAATGTCGGAGACGATGGTGAGCGGGATCATCGTCACCGTGCGCGATCCGGAAATGATCGGGCCGGTGGTCGAACGCATCAATCGGGCAGCGCCCGACCTGAAGGCATGGCCGGCAGAGAAGCTGCGCATTGGCACCATCGTCAACGTGATGACCGCCAACAACATGGGAATGAGCTTCGCCACGCTGGTCATCTTCGGCATCATCAGCGGCTTCTTCATCATCGGCCTCACCATGTACTCCGCCACCTACGACCGGATTAAGGATTACGGCACACTCAAGGCAATCGGCGCATCGGGACACTACATCACCCGCCTGGTGATCGCCCAGTCGCTTATTTACGCGATAACCGGCTTCCTGGTATCGCTCCTGTTGCTTGTCACCTCCAAAATCGGGATGGCCAGGGCAGGACTAATCATCAGCCTTACGCCGCCCCTACTCACCTTCCTCTTCCTGATGACGTTGCTCATCTCGGTGGGCAGTTCCTACTTCTCCATCAACAAACTGAGGAAGGTGGAACCATCATCCGTATTCCGATAAAAAAAAAGCTTATGAAGAAATCGATAACCCTGTTACTGCTACTCTCATTCACGTTGCTTCTGCCGGCACAGGAACTCCACCCAAAGCGGCTGACGCTGGAAGAGATTATCGCCTATGCGCTGGAACATGCGCCGGAAAAAATCAGCCAAAAGATGAAGGTGGACGAAGCGAAGATACGGCTGGATGAAGCCCGCCTGCAGCACCTGCCCGACATCTACGCCTCGGGCGATCTGCGGCGCAACCTGATCATCCCCTCCACCCCAGTGCCGGCCCACCTCTTCGACCCCAACGCATCGGAAGGTGAGCTGATGTACCTGCGGTTTAATACCACGTGGAATGCCTCGGCAGGCATCAACCTCAGCTACGATCTCTTCAGTCCGGAGAAGGTGAACCGCGTGGGTGAACAGAAACAGCAACTGAAAATACAGCAGTATGAAGAGATGCTCTCCGAAAAGAAGCTGCGGGAACAGATCGCCCTCGCTTATGCCGAGTGTGTGATCGCCGGGGAACAGCACCGCACCTGCATGCAGGATACGGCCTATTATGCCCTGCTATTGCGGAACGCAGGCGACCTCTCCACAAAGGAGCAGCTCTCCCTTGTGAAGAAGAACGAAATACAAAAGGCCTACAACGAATCGACAGCAAACTGCCTTCGGGCGAAAAAGATTGCAGCCGATGTCGGAGCGAACCTGCTGTTTCTGGCAGGTGCAAAGGTCACCCCGGAAACAGTAGGGGCGCTGCAGCTCGAGGAAGACATCCCCACCCTGCTCGGCAAGATGGAGCAAAGCGCATCACCCACAACTTCCACGAAAGAACTCGAAGTGATGAAGCAGCACGGAATGGTGTCGATGGCAGCCCTCCGTACCCGTTCCGCAGAATGGAAGTACGCCCCCACGCTCACCCTCAACGGCTACCTGGGCACCAACTACTACAACAACGAGTTGCAACTCTTCAACGACCGATACTGGCGGGGAAACAGCTACGTAGGCCTCTCCCTGAAGATGCCCATCAGCCAGACCCTCAGCACAGCCAAAGAAGTTTCGCGCCTCCGGCTGCAGCAACGGCTGGAAGAGGCAACCCTACTGGAGATACGCAACCGGCAGGAGAAAGAACGGTTGCAGGAGGCATCACAACTGGCAGTGCAGAGAGAGAGCTACCGCCTCAGCAGGGAAAATATGGCAATGAGCGAGCAGAACCTGCAGGCAGCACAGATGCAATACGAAAAGGGGTATATTCTACAACAGGAACTACTCAGCGAGCAGCTGAAAGCACAACAGGCGCGACAAAACTACCTCCAGGCCGCCTACGATCTCTTTACCAGTCTGGTGTCTGTAGAGAAGAAACAGTAACACCAAAAGTTTCAAGGACCGGGCAGCCTCATGTTAATTGTTACTCTTGTACGGATGTTAGCATTATAACAGCCTCATAATTTCTACGTTCATCCGTGGGAGACCGGGGGGTTATTTTATTGCCTTCAAACTCTATCCGATAACATTTAGCATAACGTTCAAAAGAACGTTCACGATTACTCTTTGGAATATTCCAGTAGGTGACAAATTCATGCACCTCCTCATCACCAAACAGATAAAGACATTTCAACTTATACGTGAGTACTTTCTCTTCCGGACAATCGCTTAAAGGTAGCCTAAAACTATTCGTCAAATAACAATCTCCTCGATCGGATCTCTCCATTCCTAATTTGGGACGGTTCACATCGGGTATAAAGCCGGGGCGAGCCGGAGCATTGTAAATATCGTTATCCCAATTCTTACAAGGTTCCGAAAGAATAACATCCAATAGATATAAATCGGGTTTTACAGCCCCCCACAGCGCATCCTCCATTGACATACCAAAAGACCACTCCTCCAATCCAATCCCTTTTACCAAATCATTCCCGGAAGCATCCTGAAAACTCAAGCCTAAATTATAGATAACAAATTCTGGCTCATCATGCCCCAAAAAAAGATCGCAGGAAGAAAAGTTCATTATCCCCAAAGCCAATAAGCCTACAATTTTCAATACTTTCATAATATTTATGGTTGAGTAATGTAAAAATCCTGTCTAGCATATTTATAATTACCCTTGACTGAATCTACTATGAATTATTTAAAAAAATTAAAACAACTCCGTAACAGGCCTGAAAGAAATGAAGTCTGATTTGAAAAACGAACAGAAGATAAAGGATAAACTTGTTGAATAACTTATTGAGATTGCAGCCATTGCCACGTAAGCGGAAAGAAAGGGATTCGAACCCTTGGTACCCGTGAGAGTACAACGGTTTTCGAGACCGCCCCGATCGACCACTCCGGCATCTTTCCTGTTCAGACTACAAAATTACACTTTTTCTGCGAAAAAAATGCAATCCCGCAACCATTTATTGTTTCAACGCCGCCAAAGCCTCCTCAGTGGCAGACAACAGCGGGTCGATGGAGATGGGCGACCCCACGGCATGCTGCATCCAGAGCTGGGGAATGATGCTTCCACGAGTGTACATCCGGTCGATCTCCTCCGCCAGATTTTTCCCCTTCACCTGTTGCTCAATCTGGAAGTCGATCAGGTGACCCATCGGGTAGTTGGACAGGTAGAGCGGGTAATCGATCATATGGGAGTAGATGCCGAGCAACGTCTCATCCTTCCCTCCCAGCACGCCGGCATAATAGCTGTTCCACACCTCTCTGGCGATGGCAATCACCGCCTCCTTCAACTCTGCAGCCGTAGCATCGGGATGAGCATAGAGCCACTCCCAAACCCGGATATCAACCAGCGAGACACCCATGATCTCGTAAGCGGACCAGAAGCTGCTGAGAGCGAGCCAATGTGCTTCACTGGAATCGCTGTCTTTCAGGCCCAACAGTTCCAGGTCCCTCTTCTGGAAGAGAAACGCCACCGCCTCGGTGAAGGAGGTGTTGGGCACGCCGCTTAGCATGTAGTAGTCCACGTCGTTCATGGTGATGGTCTGTTCCACGTTGTGGCCGAACTCGTGTACGGCAATGTTATACCCCTTGTAGTCCATCCCCCCTTCTCCGATGCGTGTACGGAGACGGGAGAGATCGTTCCGCATCTCAGCACCCCAGGCGTGGCCGGCCCCGCGGGAGGGATCGACGGTGATGAGCGAGGTGATCTCCTTTGCCTTATCAGGGTTCCAGCCTAGCTTCACCAGAATGTTGGGCAAGTCTTTTTCCAGTGCCGCCGCATCGGGATACTTCCGGGAGGTGAGAGCGGTCAGTTGCTCCTCGGGAATCCCCTTTCCACCCTTGAACCCGTTGTACCAGATATCAAACGGCTCCAACCCCCGTTCCAGTCGCGAAGTGATAAAGGCAGCCACCTCCTTCACCTGAGGTGAGGAGAGCAGCCCCACGAAGAGCGACTCCACGTCTTTCTGCGGCACCTCCATGGTGGCATCAAACGCACGAACCAGCTGAGTGGGGTAATGGGGGGAGTAAGCGTCGAGCTGACGCATGGCATGAAAATTCTTTAGAAACACTTCATACCGACGGGTCTCTTCGGGTGTTCCCGTCGCAACGTTCCCGCCGGTAAAAAGTTCATTGGTCTCCGGGTTCCAGGTATAGGTTCCACTGTTGATCACCTCCCGCGGGATGGACTGGTCGATGATGCGCTGCATCACCTGGTAAATCATCCGCTGTCTTTCCAATCCTCTCTCCGGATCGGCGTAGTTCGACTTCAACTCATCGCGTAAACCCCAGTGGGTGATCAGCTTCATCCCCTTGGGGAAGAGTTGTTCCCCTGCATCGTTCCGCAGGTTACCCATGAAAATGTTGTAGTCGGAGATATAGGCATCGGCCTCGGTCAGTGTTTTTGAGATATCCTGCTGGACGGCAGCCGGTACTCGGGAGATAAAGCGGTCCCCCATCCGGGCATAGGCCCATTCCTTGCGACTCCAGCCGGCTCCCCGTTCTGTTTTCTCTTCCAGGGAGTAAAAGGGGAAATTGAGCGCGGTGAGGAAGGCGATCTTGTTGCCGTAGAGGTCGTCGGTGAGATGCGCCGAGGCATCATAACTGCCGAACATCATATCTACCGGCGTAATCTCGGGTCCCTCCAGTTGTAGCGGCATCTTTAGCTCCACATCCATCTTGTGGAAGTACCCGCCCATCACCTCGAAGTTGCGCTCCAGCGTACTGAACAGCGTGGCGAGTGCTGCCGTGTCGGCCACGAACGAGCTCTTGCAAAACTGTGCAAACGCTTCGGCGTTGCCATCCTGTTCGCGCCAGAGGGCTGCCACCTGCTGCACACCGCGTCCAATACGGAAGGCGGAGGCCTCGCCAAGCGAGTCTCTGAGTTGCGCAATCACCTCTTCCGTCTGCGCACCGGAGATAAACTGTACTGTCTGCATATTCTGGCTTTTCTCTTGATTGTTTGTGCATGCCGTCAACAGGCAGGTCATCACGGCAATGGCAAGCAACGACTGTAGCTTCATAGGATCTATTTTTTCCCAAATATAGCAGTTTTTTCCGAATCAACCGAAATAGGGAAAGCAAACATTTTGTATGGCGGATGCGTTACATTGTTTTTAAACAACATGAGAACAAATATTACCATCGCTTTTATCCTGTTCACAGGAGCATTGACAGGACAGGATTGCTCCCTTGCCGCAGGGGATGCCTTTTTACAGAAGACCGGGAGCGGATACAGCTTCACCGAAGGCCCTGCGGTTGCCCGGGACGGCAGTGTTTACTTCACCGATCAGCCCAACGACCGGATCTACCGCTGGAGTGAGCTGGAGGGGATCACCCTCTGGCTGGAGGGAACGGAGCGTGCCAACGGTTTGTATTTCAACCGCGGCGACAAGCTGGTCGCCTGTGCCGACAAACAAAACCGGATCATCCTCATTGACAACAACAAAGAGAAGAAAACGCTTCTGGAGGGTTTCGAAGGAAAGCACCTGAACGGTCCCAACGACCTCTGGATCGCCCCCAACGGCGACATCTATTTTACCGACGCCTACTACCACCGCAACTACTGGACAGAAGGACACAGCGAAATACAGACGGCACGGGGTGTCTACCGCCTCACTGCAGACGGGCTGGTCACCCGGGTGATTGACGATTACAGGCAACCAAACGGCATCATCGGCACCCCCGATGGCAAAACACTCTACGTGGCCGATATCGAAGACCGGAAAATATGGAGGTATGAGATCCTGGCCGACGGATCCCTGACAAACAAGACCTACTTTGCCCCACACGGATCAGACGGGATGACCATCGACAACCGGGGAAACGTCTACCTGACCATGGGAAAGGTGTGGGTTTACTCTCCCGAGGGGTTGCTAATCCACGAGATCGAAATCCCCGAGAGTCCCTCCAACCTCTGCTTTGGCGGAAAGGACCGCGACATCCTCTTCATTACCGCACGCACCTCGGTCTACACGCTAAAAATGAACGTCGCCGGTGTACAGTGAATCCGGACAGCCTGAATTGGTTCTTTAACGCCATGTGTCTGTTTCTGCAAAGAGAGCAGCCAATCGGTTCGGTATAGAGGGATGGAAAGCGGCAAATTTCTTATATTTGTAGCAGCCAAACAAAAACCATAAACTGAACCGACATGAACGAAATTGACAAGTATGTAAAAACTCACGAAAAACGTTTCCTCGACGAGCTGTTCGAGCTAATCCGTATCCCCTCCATCTCCTCGCTGCCGGAGCACAAGCCCGACATGTACAAGGCTGCAGAGAAATGGAAAGAGCTCCTGCTGGCCGCCGGCGCCGACAAGGCCGAAGTGATGGAGACCGACGGGAACCCGGTAACCTACGGGAAAAAGATCATCGACAAAAATGCCCCCACCGTGCTGGTATACGCCCACATGGACGTGATGCCGGTCGACCCGATCGATCTCTGGAAAACCGCCCCCTTTGAGCCGGTGGTGAAAGATGGCAAGATCTGGGCACGGGGTGCAGACGACGACAAAGGACAGAGTTTCATGCATGCCAAGGCGTTCGAGTACCTGGTGCAGTCGGGTACGCTGGAGTGCAACGTTAAGTTCCTCATCGAGGGAGAAGAAGAGGTGGGGTCGCCCAGCCTGCCCAAGTTCTGTAAGAGACACAAGAAGATGCTGGAGGCCGATGTGATCCTGGTCTCCGACACGTCGATGATTGCTCCCGACGTGCCCTCCATCACCACGGGGCTGCGCGGGCTGGCCTACTGGCAGGTGGAGGTGACCGGTCCCAACGTGGACCTTCACTCGGGTATTTTTGGTGGTGCCGTGGCCAACCCGATCAACGTGCTGGCTAAGATGATCGCACAGACGACGGACAACGACGGGCGCATCCTGATTCCCGGCTTCTACGATGATGTGGTGGAGGTATCCCAAAAAGAGCGTAACATGATGGCAAAGGCTCCTTTTTCGTTGACGGAGTATAAGAAAGCGCTCGACGTGAAGGAAGTGTACGGCGAAAAAGGATACAGCACCAACGAACGTACCGGCATCCGGCCAACGTTCGATGTATGTGGCATCTGGGGTGGCTATACCGGCGATGGAGCCAAGACAGTGCTTCCCTCGAAGGCCTACGCCAAAATCAGCACCCGTCTGGTACCCAACCAGGACCACAACAAGATCGCAAAACTTTTTGTGAAATACTTCGAGTCGATCGCCCCCAAATCGGTAAAGGTGAAGGTGGAGTACCTGCACGGCGGCCCCTCTTACGTCTGCCCCATCGACCTGCCGGCGTACAGGGCGGCACAGAAGGCATACAGCGATGTTTACGGGAAAGAACCGGTTCCGGTACGGTCTGGTGGCAGCATCCCCATCATTGCCACCTTCGAGGAGATCCTCGGCATCAAGTCGGTGCTGATGGGCTTCGGGCTTGGATCCGACGCGATCCACTCACCCAACGAAAACTTCCCGCTGGAGCAGTTCTACAACGGGATCAGGACCATTCCGCTATTTTATACGTATTTTGCTAGGCAGATGAAGAAATAAGACAAAGTCCGGTATTGCCAAGTTTCCTGCTTTCGTTATGAACCAAGCCTCTAATCGGGTGTTTATTAGTAGAAAGATTACGATTAAAAGCAGGAACAATGAGAACATATTCCACGTTGTCAGAGGCTATTAACGATCTGACAAAAAGAGGTTATACGACTAATTTTAACGTTGAGAGCGACTGCATCGTATGTGCGGACAATTTGATACGTTTACACCCCGATGAATTTCAGATCGACGAGACTTATCGCTTCCAGGAGATGTCCGACCTGGACAACGAAAGCATCCTATATGCCATCTCCTCTCCCCAGAATAATATGAAAGGATTGTTGGTGAATGCGTATGGTGTCTATTCTGAAACAGCGACAACCGAACTGGTGGAAAAACTATCTGCCCCCAGGTAGCATCGCCTCGCGGATAATGGATCAACGCACAACAATGTAGGCAGTATATCGTGTATCTGCCACAACGGGAGTCAACGACAGGTAGCCGGAAAGGATTTTTCCGTCCGCCACCCGGAGTGGAAGCTCCCGTTGCATTTTCTGATGAAACAACAAGGTATTTTCCGGTTTATTAAAATAATCCACCACAAACTTTCCCTCCGCACCGGGTTCCATGTACCGATCATGGAATATGCGCGCCACCATGCCCATGTTCATTCGCATATTGATTTCCACACAAGGCTGAATCCGGTACCCCTCTGCCGTTTCGCAAACCATCATATCGATGCCGGCATACCCCGTATACAACGGAACATATCCAGCCAGTCTCTCTAAAAGAATCTCTCGCAGCTGGTGCAGCAGACTTATAGAGATATATGCAGAAAGCTTTTCTTCAATCCGTCTGTCGGAAAGCAGTTCGTTCCCCGTATAGGCACCCGAGGCAGCAGCATGAAACAGGGAATAGCCGGCAAAACGCACGCCTCCCTCTTGCAGATAAAACTCCATGGCAAAATCCTGTACCTTGCGCAATACAGGTTCCGCAACTACAGCTCCCTGCTCCCGGAGCACTCTGCGGCACCAGTCCGTCTGTTTGCCGGTAATATTTTCCATTATCCAGATCAGCCCCTTGCCACTGCCGGAGAGAGGCATCTTCAACACTTTGTCGCCGGGCGTCGTTTGCAAAAAATACAGAAGGTCCTCCAGGCGGATAAAAAGGTGGGATTCTCCACAAAACCGTGCCTCTCCGGCTTTGAGTTCACGCAGCAGCTGCACGGCATTTTGCCGGTTCGCGTACTCGCGCAGCCTCTTTAAATCATCCATGGCGGGGATTTGCTGATCAACAGCGCCCAGCGTCAGTATTTTTTTTCGCAATGCAGGATTCCATCCCCAGGGAATAATTTCCTCTCCGCGATGCAGAGCAATCTCCCCGAAGGAAATCAGCTCATGGGAAATGGGGAGCATCTTTCTCGTGGCATCGACAAACGCCCGGTTTGCCTCTCCCTCCGCAATCACCGAATCACCTCCGCCATACCATACTGGCAGCACAGCCAGGTCCTCCGCCATTTTCACAGCAGAGGCCGGCGGGGTATAGTTGACTGCAAAATTCGCAAGAGCGAGGTCGTGCCAGGGATTAAAAAGTTGCATCTATTTGTACTCCTTTATCTCGATCTCACCGTTGAGGGCAAGCAGTGCATTCTCTGCCAGTGCTCCCATTTCGTCCTGCCCCGGATAGAGGTGAACCGGTGCGATCCGATAGACCCGCTCACTGATCAGGTTGCAGAACCATTTGCTGTTGGCTATTCCGCCGGTAATCAGGATCGCATCAACTTCCCCCTTCAGCACCGTCGACATGGCTCCGATCTCTTTCGCTACCTGGTAGGCCATCGCCTCCAGCACTTCCATGCATTTTTTGTCGCCATTTCTCGCTTCCCGCTCGGCAATATAGGCATCGTTGGTACCCAGGTAGGCCATCATCCCGCCTTTCCCGACAATCATTTCGGACATCTTATCGTAGCTGTATATGCCACTGAAGGCTACCTTCAACAACTGACCCACCGGTAATGAGCCGGAACGTTCCGGAGAAAAGGGGCCGTCGCCATCCAATCCCTGGTTTACGTCAATCACCCTGCCCTTATGATGAGCACCTACGGTGATGCCGCCCCCCAGGTGCACCACGATAAGATTCAGTTCCTCGTATTTCTTCATGATGGACTTGGCATGCGAGCGGGCAATCGCCTTCTGATTCAACGCATGAAAAACAGATCTTCTCTCGAAGTAGGGATGCCCGGAATACCTTGCCAGCGGTTGTAATTCATCCACCACCACCGGATCGGCGATAAAGGCCTCGGCCGAAGGAAGTAATTTTGCAATATCGGCTGCAATGAGCGCTCCCAGGTTGCTGGCATGCTCCCCTCTTTTACACTCAAGCAGATCGTTCCGCATCGCATCGTTCACCCGGTAAACACCCGATGCGATGGGCTTCACCATCCCCCCCCGTCCTATCACGGCATCGATGCTATCCACCGGCACATCCGCCCCTTTCAACTCTTCGTATACGATCCCTTTCCTGTATTCATACTGATCGGTGATCCGTTTAAATTTCCGCAACTCTTCCTGAGGATGTTTGATGGTTTTCAGAAAGACGACCTTCTCCTGCTGGTAAATTGCGATTTTGGTCGATGTAGACCCCGGGTTAATAACCAGGATGCGCGTATTTGTTCCCATATATTCTTATTATTAAGATACTTATTGATTCTCTTTCCGGAATATCCCTGCCGGGGCTCCTGCTCACGAAAGGCTACCCACCAGGACATTATCTGAGGCAGGCTGCCAGGGCGATGGAGAAAAGTTTACTCCGCTCATCGTCCGAACGCGATGTAAGCACCACCGGCACAGATGCTCCCATCACTGCGGCAGCCGACACGGCTCCTCCCAGAAAGTTGAGTGCTTTGTAGAAGATATTCCCTGCCTCAATATCGGGTACCAGGATAATGTCACAATCTCCCGCCACTTCACTCCCGATGCCTTTATGGAGGGCAGCCTCTCTGTTCACGGCAATATCAATCGCGAAGGGGCCATCCACCACACACCCTCCTATCCGGCCATCAAGGTTCATCTCTTTCAACAGGGCTGCATGTACCGTAGCCTCCATTTTTGGATTCACCTTCTCCACCGCAGCGGCGACAGCCACTTTGGGTGTTTCAATACCCATGAGCTGACATGCTCTTACCGCGTTGTTTATGATTTGTGCCTTCTCTTCCAGGTTGGGTGCAATATTCATCGCCACATCGGTCACACAAAATAATTTGTGATAATAGGGCGATTGAAAAAATGCCACATGACTTAACAGCTGCTCCTCCCTGCGCAACCCACTCTCCCTGTCGAGTACCGCCTTCAGCAGATCGCCCGTAGAGACACCTCCTTTCATCAGGATATCGGCCTCACCGGCCCGCACCATCGAAACGGCAATTCGGGCGGAGGCAGCTCCATCGCCGGCGTGATCCACGATTTTAATCCCTTTCAGGCTGAAACCTATGGCATGTGCGATCTCTTCAATCTCCAATTTGTTGCCGACAAGCAGGGGATCAACAATTCCCTCTCCGGTTGCTGCCTGCAGTGCTTCCAGCACATGCCGGTCTTCCGCAGCAGCCACGGCAACAATGCACCTCGGCCTGCTTTTTGCGTGTTGCATCAATTCATCTAAATTGTGGATCATCACAACTATTATTTTGAAGCTTTTTACTTACAAAAGAACAAAAAATATTGCATATTACGACAATATAAAAAGTCAATTTTGACATAAAGATCGAACAGGCAAAAGAGTTGATCCTCCCGTTTCATCTTATTCCATTAGGGAGACTCGCTACCGTACTACGCAAACACCTGTAGTGCTATGCGTGCACAGGCTTCGGCATCTGCCAGGGCATGGTGATGGTTCTGCAGTATGAAGCCGCAATGAGCAGATACGGTATCGAGCTTATAATCGGGCAGCCCTTTCAGTTGTGCTCTCGACCTCTGCAGGGTACAGTGAAACACATAGTCGGGATAATCCATCTGGTACATCCGAAAACAGGCCTTCAGACAACCTTCATCAAACCCTTTGTTGTGAGCGAGAAGTGGCAAGCCCTCTATCAACGGTTCAATCTGACGCCATACCAGCGGAAATATAGGTGCATTTACCGTGTCATCGTAGGTGATGCCATGTACCTTCATGTTCCAATAGCAGTAATAATCCGGCTCAGGACGGATCAGACTGTAGAAGTTGTCTACAATCTCTCCATCCCGGACAATTACCACACCCACACTGCAAACACTGGTACGTTGCTCGTTGGCGGTTTCAAAATCAATGGCTGCAAAACTATTCATTACGTCTCATAATACGACGGTTAATATTTCGTTGATGTCGGTGGTGAAATGTTTGGAGAGGTGCTCCTGCCGCATCTTGTGCTTGCGCATGTCCTGGGTGGCCAGGCGAATCACCTCTTTGTGGTATTTCCGGTTTAACCCGTCGATGGCCTCCATCAGTTTTTTGTGTCTGGGATTGGAATTAAAAAAGAGAGAAGGCTGATATTCATTGGTATAGACAAAATCGGTTAATATTACTCCACCCCGCTTGAAGTAGACGTTCTTCCTGTGGATCTGTTTCAAACCAATGTTGGCAAACTTCACCAGCTCCAGCGTGGAGTTGGTCGGGAAAGGCAGCTTTATCTGTATTGAGGGGTAATATTGGGTTTCTGTTTCCTTGAAGCGGTTTGTTTCGAGGAAAACGACCATCCTTTTGCAGAGCGATCGCTGCTCCCTCAACTTTTCGGCACTCATGGCGGTAAAGGTGGTGATGCGTTCCCTGACCTCATCAAAGGAGCGAAGATCTGTCTCGAAAGTGCGTGTAGTAGCGATGCTCATTTTCTTTTCAACCGGAACCATCTCAAGGGTCGGGATGCCTTTTAAATCCTTTTGCAGATGCAATCCGGTAATCGTCATGCTTTTCAGCACCCAGGACTCCGGTAGTTGCACAAAATCCAGGGCTTTGGTTGCACCAATCGCATAGAGCTTTTTTGCGTTCCTTCTTCCCACACCCCAGATATCCTCCACCTTCAACCATCTGAGTGCTTTGATCCTTTTCTCTTCGGTATCGATCACGTAACTCCCACCGGCCTCCCTTGGAAATTTCTTTGCGATGCGGTTGGCCACCTTCGCAAGTGCCTTGGTCGGCGCAATGCCAATGCTGATGGGAATACCCGTTCCCTTCTCTACCTGCGACTTCATCTGCAGGCCATACTGTTGCAAATCCACGTTGATTCCTTCCAGGTTCAGAAAACACTCATCGATGGAGTAGATCTCCTGCTCGGGGGTGAAATTGGCCAACAGGCTCATCACCCTGCGGCTCATATCGCCATAGAGCGGGAAGTTCGCCGAAAACACCTTCACATCATTCCGTCGGAACACCGATTCAGATTCAAAGGCCGGTGTTCCCATGGGAATCCCGAGGCTTTTGGCTTCGCTGGAGCGGGCAATAACGCAACCGTCGTTGTTCGAGAGAACCACGACAGGCTTGCCATTCAGCGAGGGGTTAAATACCCGCTCGCAGGAAGCATAAAAGTCATTGCAGTCGACCAGCGCGTACATCAATGTTTGCGAATAGAATATTTAACAATACCCCAGATGATTATCCCCTGTTCGTAATTGACCTCGATGAGGGGAAAATCCTGGTTCGAGGGGACCAGGAAGCATTTCTTCTCTTTCAACTTAATCCGTTTCAAGGTAAACTCCCCATTGATAAAACAGAGGGCTATTTTGTTTTCTTCCCACTCCAGGCTTTTGTCGATGATCAGCAGATCCCCATCACTGAAATCGTTGCTCATGGAACTGCCGGCCACCCGAGCAAAAAAGGTTGTCTCCTTATGGTCGATCAACAGCTCGTCCAGGCTGATGTAATCGTGGAAGAAGTCCTCTGCCGGCGAAGGGAATCCCGCCTGAATATCTCCGATATAGGGGTATCTTTGCCCGGAGCCTTCAGGATGAATCAGTTCAATCTTCTGGGTGTTCAGTTCCTTTTGCATGAAACAAATGTAAGGTTTTTCTACTGGATGGGAATGATGATTTTCATTAAAAAAGTTTACTGGATTACTAAATAGATTTTTCAGGAGAAAACAACTCCCCACAGGGCGGTATCCTGCCGACACCCGTTGCCGGATCAATTTCTCATCACCGTTTTATCGAAAAAACACGACCGGCTGAGGCAGGAGGGAGACACGGAAAAGGCGCCTATCGGAAAAACCAATAAACGCCTGATTATCAGTGAGCGGCAAACGAGACTCGAACTCGCGACCCCCAGCTTGGGAAGCTAGTGCTCTACCAACTGAGCTATTGCCGCAAAAAACCTGTGCAAATGTAAATCTTTTTCTGTTAAAAACTCATTCTCTTTGCAGTTTATTTTACTTTTTATGCGAAAGTAATCCCTAAAATGAGTCGTATGTATCATTCCAAGCCGCCATCGGAAAATAATATTCATCATGAACTGCAGCAGCAGATTCGAAATGAAAACAAAATCTGAGGCTCCCTTCGTTTGCCATATGGAAATATTTTGAATTCAATTTGTCAAACAACACGCCGTTTTTCAGGTTAATACCCTTTGATTATTCGTCTTTTTGATATATTTTTGATAAATCAACCAATAAAATAATCATACCTCCATCATGAATCTAAAAGAATACCCTGCCGAACCATTCCGCATCAAGGCGGTTGAAACTGTAAAAATGATTACTCGCGAAGAACGTGTAAAAGTGATTAAAGAAGCCGGTTATAACACTTTCCTTATTAACTCAGAAGATGTCTACATTGATCTGCTGACCGACAGCGGAACCAATGCCATGAGCGACCGACAATGGGCAGCCATGATGCTGGGGGATGAAGCATATGCCGGTAGCAGAAACTTTCAGCATCTTGAAAAAACCATACGGGAGTATTATGGTTTCAGGTATGTGGTTCCAACCCACCAGGGACGGGGCGCGGAAAACATACTTTCACAGATTGCCATCAAACCCGGGCAATTTGTCCCGGGGAACATGTATTTCACCACAACACGTTATCATCAGGAAAGAAATGGAGGAATTTTCGTCGATGTCATCCGGGATGAAGCACACGATGCAACGCTGAATATCCCGTTCAAAGGAGATATCGATCTGCAAAAACTGCAGATGTTGATTGATGAAAAGGGTGCGGATAATATTGCATACGTATGTCTTGCTGTTACCGTGAACATGGCCGGTGGACAGCCTGTATCCATGAAAAACATGCGTGCCGTGAGAGCAATCACCCGGAAATATGGTATAAATATTTTCTACGATGCCACCCGTTGCATTGAAAATGCCTATTTCATCAAGGAACAGGAGGAGGGATTTGCAGACAAGACCATCAAAGAGATTGTGCTGGAGATGTTCAGTTATGCCGATGGCTGTACTATGAGCGGGAAGAAAGACTGTCTGGTAAACATCGGCGGATTCTTGTGCATGAATGA
>NZ_DCEN01000038.1:73046-85838 GCF_002316955.1 Proteiniphilum sp. UBA1028 | reverse complement strand
GTTGGATTACAGGAATCGGTACAATTTGAATATATTGAACACCGGATAAAGCAGGTCCGTTATCTGGGAGACAAACTGAAAGCTGCCGGAATACCCATTGTGGAGCCTGTGGGAGGACACGGTGTATTTATCGATGTCCGTCGCTTCTGCCCGCACTTGTCCCAGGACCAACTTCCGGCACAAAGCCTTGCTGCCAATCTTTATGTTGAATCGGGTGTCCGCTGCATGGAGCGGGGTATTGTTTCAGCGGGGCGAAATACAAGAACCGGGGAAAACCATTTTCCTAAATTGGAGACGGTACGACTGACCATCCCTCGCAGGGTATATACATATCGTCATTTGGATGTGGTGGCCGACGCTGTAATCAACTTATATAAAGAGAGAGAGAAAATCAGAGGGTTGCGTTTTGTTTACGAACCCAAACAATTGCGTTTCTTTACTGCCCGGTTTGAGGAGATCTGAGGTTAAACGCAATGATCTGAAATGAATATATAAGATTTGCGTCCCGGAGTTTTTCCGTTCTGACAAACGAGCAGAAAAAAGAAAAAGCATGCTGCTCAAATTATGGGAAAAATTTATTATCTTTGCAGCCACAAATTCATCGGGATGTAGCACAGTTGGCTAGCGCGCCACGTTCGGGACGTGGAGGTCGGGTGTTCGAGTCACCTCATCCCGACAGACATTATCTGTAACCTGCAACAGGACTGCTTTTGAGTGGCGGCTTCAAGGTGATGCAGGGACAGAGTTCACTGAAAAAACCCAAAAAAGACGGAAGCTTCAGGCTTTCGTCTTTTTTATATGCTTACCGAAAAAAATCGAACGGGATTGAGGGGGTAATTCCTTAAGATTCTTTGGAACTATCCTTCATAATCGGTATTTCACGCTTTACACTCTGGCTTAACGAAATCATGGTTTCGGTAGCCACTACACCGGGAATCTCCTGAATGCGGTTATTCAACAGATCCATCAAATGTTCGTTATCGCGGGCATAAAGCTTTATCAGCAACGTGTAAGGGCCGGTGGTAAAATGACACTCCGTGACTTCGGGTATCTTATCGAACTCGGGAATCACATTTTTGTACATGGACCCTTTTTCCAGCTTTACACCAATATATGCACTCGAAGCATAACCCAGCACTTTCGGATTTACATGGTATCCCGAACCGGTAATAACCTCGTTTTCTATCATCCGCTGCACACGTTGATGGATAGCAGCACGTGAAACGCCACACTGCTCAGCCACATCTCTGAAAGGGATACGCGCATTTTGTGAAATAATCTCCAGAATTTGCCTGTCCAGCTTATCAATTTTCTCCATGAAAGTCTTACTTTAATAATAACACCAAAAGTAATAAAAATCCATCATATTTTGACAAAATGGAACAAATAATTTGCAAACAATGTACTTTTTTGTTCGAAATATGGGTGAGCAAGCCATCAATTTGTCGTTTTGACAATTAATTGACAATAGCTTTCGGCCACAATCCAATCGAAGGGTGTGGTAATTTTGAAGTTGCTTTCTTCCCCATGAATCAAGAGAATAGGTACCCCCTGCTTTTCAGCCACCGAGGCATCGTCGGTAAAGGCTGGGTCAAAGCCTGTTTCGTAGGCTTTTTTCAATTCTGCCCCCGGAAACACCTGAGGCGTCTGGATCACTCTCAGCTTCTCCCGGTCGATCATTCGGCTTCCGCTCTCCGTAAGCAAACGCACGCTGTTTATTTCCTCTACCACCGGAATCACACCGCAACCATGCTGCCATGCAGCCTCAAAACAACTGGCTATAAGAGCAGTACTGACAAAAGGACGGGCTGCATCGTGCACCCCCACCATCTCATCATCCTCTATCTCCCTCAATCCGTTTTTCACAGAGTGAAACCGCGTCTCTCCACCGGAAACAACCTTGTGCGGAACAGTGAAATGATGCTCTGCGCACAACCTTTTCCAGAGATACTGAAAACCATCCGGCAACACCACCACAATCTTCATTCTCACATTGTAATGGTGAAATGCCTGCAGGGTGCGCATCAGCATCGGCATACCGCCGACCGGTTGAAACTGTTTCGGCAGGTCACCACCGGCACGCAGGCCCTTTCCACCAGCAACGATGATCACACTTTCTTTTTTTTCGTTGGTCATACGATGTCGTCCAGGATTTTCTGAAGTTCTTTTTCCGTTTTCGTCAACTTCTCTTTGCAGAATATAATCAGCTCAGATGCTCTTTTCACCTTATCGATAAGGAGATCCACATCCATTTCGCCCGCCTCAATGGCCGACACGATTGATTCAAGTTCTTTTTTTGCCGAAGTATATGATAACTTTTCCATCTTGTGTCTCTTTTGATGAAGTAATAAAAATCATGAATGGTACTCTTCCAACGGATCGTCTGACAATTTTATCCCGGTAATCTGTGAAGCGGAGGTACCGTCCTTAAAGTACGTCACAATGGTATCACCCTCTTTCAAATCCTGCAGGGAGGAAATACTTTTTCCATTCTTCAGAGTGAGGGTATATCCGCGCCGGAGTACGTTCAGGGGGGAGACCATCTGCACAAATTGCTGCTTGTTTTCAATAAAGTGTCGTTGCTGCAATAGAAGCTGCTTCAATTCATGGTGCATCGAAGTCGTTACCTGCTGCACACCTGCCGTCTCTTTTTGCAACATACGCATTGACTGATGTACCAGCTCTTTGGATGTAGAGTACAAAAGGGTCTGCTCTTTCGCTGCAATCGCCTCACTCTCCAAAACAATTCTATCGCGAAGTCCGGCAAGCTCGGAAGCTGTTTTTCCTACATGGGTAATGAAAAGCTCCGCAACAGCAGTGGGTGTCTTGGCACGTGTATGCGCAACAATATCCAGTACCGTGACATCCCGCTCGTGCCCTATCCCGCTCACTACGGGAAGCGGGAACTGAGCCACATGGGCGGCTACCCCATAGGAGTCAAAGCAACTCAGGTCGGATGAGGCACCGCCGCCGCGGATAATCGCTACGGCATCGAACAGGTGTCTGTAATGAAAAATCTTTTCCAAAGCTTCAATAACCGATGCTTCACTCCGGTCGCCCTGCATGATGGCAGGAAACAATTTTGTATAAAAGGCAAGCCCTCCCGGATTGTTCAGCAGCTGATCCCGAAAATCTTCATAGCCGGCAGCCGTGGGAGAGGAGATTACGGCAATGCGGTTTGCCGGCTCCTGGAGGGAAAGTTCCTTGTTGAGTGTGAGCACCCCCTCCTCCTCCAGCTGTTTCACTACCAGCTGTCTCAAGCGGGCAATCTCACCCAGGGTGAACGAAGGATCAATATCCAGAACACTGAGGGAGTAACCATACAGTTCGTGAAAATCGACCGATACCCTGACAAGCACGTTGAGTCCCGACGCAAACGGCTGGCCGGTCTCCTTCTCGAAATAGGCAGACAGCATTTGAAATACCCCCGACCAGATCACTCCTCTGGCCTTCGCAACAATGGACTGCCGGGCCGGGTCTTTCTCAATAAACTCAAGATAGCAATGGCCGTTCCTGTTTGGGCGTACATCGCTGGTTTCGGCCCGTATCCAATATGAATCGGGCAGGTGGTTGCGAATGGCATCGCGCACCCTGAAGTTGAGTTCGGATAATGAAAGGGTATTTTCAAACATGGCCCGTGTAATTGTAAACAAAAATAGCACAATTTCACCGATAAGCCATATCTCCGGGTACGAAAAACCGGATAGACGATTGTTTATCCGGTTAATAACCTGAGGCAGGAAACAGGCCTACATACAACGGCTTATTTTTTTTTCTCAAAACTGTTTGTCATCTGCTGCACGTCCTGCAGTTTAAAATTTCCGAGAAACTGCATGACCACACTTTCATCCCCATCTCCGTCCACAACCATGATAAGTTCCTGAATGTTATCGGGTTTCCCTTTCATGAAAAAGTTGACAAGTTCGCCATCTTCCGATTTTACACGCATGAGTAATTCATATTCATTTTCTTTTATACGACTGTTCGCCATGGAGATCATCTCCCGAGAAACTTTCCTATTTCCGGAGGTAAGTATGAGTATAGAATTCAGTTTTTCAACGAAGTTTGTCACGTCTACACCGCCAAATTGCGATTTGGACTCTTTGGGCAGAAGCGACATCATGTTTTTTGATATATACACCGACGTAACTCCCTCCATATCTGCAAATTTTTCAAATGGATTCTTTTGCGCAAAAACAAATGTGGCTGCGAAAACAAATGCGAGGGTAATAATCATTTTTCTCATGATGCTATTTTCTTTAAATTGTTATTTATCGGGTAATTCAACCGAGTCCTGGCCGTGAACAGGTTTATTATTTAAAGCCTGATCAATGATGGCAAAAGCTTTATCAACATGACTATCGGCATCTTCAACAACTTTGGTTCCCTTCGAAAAGTTGTGCGAGAAGAGTCGCAACGCCTCAACAACGGCCTCCTGAGACTCCTGTGGGCTTTCAAATGATTCGGTCAGGGCTGATCGGTTGCCGGCACTTTGGTACTGGTACCAAAATCCGATACCAACAACCAATAAAACAGACGCCGCTATGCTTACGACACGTTTACGAAGTCCCATTTTCAGGCGATGCTTTGCACGCTCATTTTCTTTCCGCTCCCATGCATCAATCAACGATGCAATTTTCGGTTCCAACCCAGACGGAACTTCGGTTGTAAAAGAGGAAAGAGCGAGAAGAACGTCGCGGTCCTTATCCTGTGATACGGGAGGATTGTCTTGTGCGAAATAGCTTGCCAGGCACTCTTCCTCTTTGCCATCTGTATCGCCTCTGTAGAATTTGGCAATCAGCTTGTCGATATCTTCAATATTCATACAATTTTTCAAATTTTTCTTTAATCGTTCTTCTTGCTCTCGACAAAAGTTGACGGACATTCGCCTGCGTCAGCTTCATTGTTTCGGCGATCTGAGGAACAGAGAGATCCGTAAAATGTCGTAACCGTACCACCATTTGTTGCGACTGCGGTAGAGTGCAAAGTACGTTTTCAATGCTCCGGAGCATTTCTTTCTGTTCATTTTTTTTCTCGTCGAATTCCTCTTCAGTCAAGTCAGTTACAGAGGTAACAGACACGGTCTGCCGTCTCGTGTTATATCGATACCGGTCTAAAGCCATGTTTCTTGTTACGGAGATGATGTATGCTTCATCATTCTGCACAGCCGAAAGGGTTTCCCGTATCTTCCACAATTTTTCGTATACTTCCTGAACAATATCTTCAGAATCTTCTCTATCACCGGTAACAACAAATGAAATTCTGTAAATCAGTCCGCTGAACGGAAGAAATCTGGATTTAAATTCATTTCCGTCCATTACTCAGATTTTCAATATCCGATGGTTTGATCTTTCCTTTTAGATGTATCAATGCGGGACTGTCTCCCATAGTCATTATTACCATTTCACGAATCATATTATCCTGGAACTTGAAAAAAATACGCACCTTCTCGTCCTTCTCGTTGGAGTTGACAAAAAGTTCGTACCGATCATCTTTGAAATGGAGGGCAGAATTATTAAAACGATCTTTGACATCCTGCGTGCACTCATCAAACGATAAAGCACGGATACTTGATATTTTACTATCTGTCTCATCCATGAAGGGCCTTGCCAGCATCATCGCCAATCCGCTTAAAGTAACTTTTGACACGTTCGATTCGTGTGCGAAATCCAGGTATAGCTTATTCAGCGATGTTTGTGAATGGAGGGTTAACGCAAGTAAACTGCAAGTAAAAACCGCAAAAATTCTTTTGTCCATACAGCTAGAAATAATGGGGTTGCGAAATAGTCTTTATAATGAAGACGATCCGGTACAAATTTTGTGACAAATAAAATGTTTTTTTGACGAGAACAGCGTCAGCACGGGAAGAAAAAGCTAGAAAGAAAACCGCAATACTTGTTGAATATCGGGTGACTTAAACAGCAGATGAACAAACTTATTTGTTTTCCTTAAGGACGGAGGCACAAGAATTTTCAATGATTCCTGTTCAAAAGTGCGGGTAAAAATGAGTTGGCCTGACTCATCGAGCAGACTCACATTATAAGCATCAAAAGAGAAGTCAGGTTGTATTAAGGTGATCAGAAAATCATTTTTTGACGTGCGGGATATTGAAAAAGAGTGTTCAGCAATTGGGCTCTCTGCTACATTGAGCGTGGTCAGCATCTCTCTCATTGCCTTCTGGAAGTCAGGAATGCCATTTCCATATACAGAATCGGGAGTCAGGTATCTGTCGGACGATTCTTTGATGATCTTGATTAGCTCTGAACGATGGAGATCGGGATTCACCGACCAGAGCGACGCAATCAATCCTGCCAGGAAAGGAGACGAGAGGGATGTACCGTTGGTAATACCGATCGCGCCCTTCTGGCCGATGGTGACGGTGTTTTTCCCTACCGAAACAAGGTCCGGCTTAACGCGTCCATCTTCCATCAACCCACGCGAGCTGAACGAAGCAATGAGGCTGTCAGTACCCACAGCCCCTATTGCCAGCACATTCTTCGCATCGCCGGGGGGAGTTGTTTTCTGCCAGGGCTTGTTCCCTTCATTTCCTGCGCTCACGACAAGAATCATCCCCTTCTCAAAGGCCATATCTGCCGCAAGCGACATCATCGACACTTCTCCCGTAAGGTCGGCAAAACTGTAATTCAACTGTTCATCATCGAAATGATTGTACCCCAACGAGGTATTGATCACATCCAGCCCCAGGCTGTCGGCATATTCAATGGCCCGCACCCAGTAATCCTCCTCCACCGGAAATTCACTGGTCACATCTTCGGAACGCAACAGCCAGTATGCAGCTTCGGGCGCCGAACCCATCATCAACCCGGGCTGATTGACGGCCATCGTGGACAACACCTTGGTTCCGTGATCGCTCATAGCAAACATATCACCTCCTGGCACAAAATTCATATAACCGCGCAGGTCGACTGTCTCAAACCAGGGAATCACATCAAAATTGGTAAATCCGGCGTCAATCACCCCCACGTCAACACCTTTGCCCTTGAATCCGGCAAGTGCCAGTTTATCGGCATTGTGCATCCTGAACTGGCCAAGGGTGTATCCAAAGGGTTGATCCATTAGGACAGCTTGTTCACAATCGGTTTTTTCCAAACGGGGACGCAACTCCGGCCGGCTTATCCGATCGGTTCCCCGCCATACATATTTCACGGTATCCACAAAAGGGAGCAAAAGTATCTCATTTATTGACAGGCTGTCCTCCACCTGTACCGTCATGGTTCGGAGCCATTTGCTATGTGAAACCACCACTCCACCCGCCTTTTCTACCAGCCTGAAATAATCAGGCGAAACAGGAAAATCAGTTTCATCGATGGGCACGTTTTGCCTTTTTTTTCTTTCGATAGCTTTTTTGGAAAGAAACTGACCGGGTTCATTGAGGGTATAGGTTGTTACACCTTTGTCTTTCAAATAAAGGCGAAACTTGTAATGCAGCGGCTGCGAGGAGGTCTGTCCGAAGGAACAGAGGAAAAAGAAGAGTAAGATCAGTGTGTATAAATATCTCATAAGCTTTAAGTTATCGCAGACAACGGGCACACTTTCCCTGTAAAGTAAATGCCTATTCCCTTCTTTGGGAAATACGACGATGCGCTGCCCCCACCCTTACGGTTAATCCTTTTGATTAAACTGATCTCTTATCTTTTGTTTTCTCTTCAGTAAAAAAAACAACAGCACAACCAGGAGCAGACCGATGCCTATCACGGCTAGATATTCACCCCACTCACCCGATGCCTTATATCGTGGATAGCTTATATAAGCCATGATTGCCATGTAGAGAAGCAATACAACGGGAAAAAGCACCTGTTTTTTTATTCTTTGGCTCATGGGGTCTTATTTCCGAAAGGGTTATTCTCTTCGTACATTGATTCGGCAAAACGCCTGATTTTCTCTTTAGAGAGCACCACCGTCAGATCTTCTTTCTCGATCATTTGCGTTGTCACAATTCGCTCCCAAAGTGTTAATTTCATTTCATTCACCTCGCCGCCGAAATAATCACGCACAACGGCACTACGCTTGAGCTCCTCCGGAAACGCTTCGTCCAGCTGCTTTTGCGCTTTTTTCCCCGTATAGGAGCAGTTGATAAAAAGGCCGAGTCGCTTGGTTGAAAGCTCGTCCAGGTGCTTCTCACAGAATGCAGCTATCTCATCCTGTATTTTTCCGGAATGAATGGAGCCGCCCACAATGACGGAATCATATTTGGTAAGATCCGGCACTATTTTCCGCTCGTTCAGGTTGCAGATATCCACTTTGCCGTCTATCAGCCTGAATAACTCACGGGCGCATTTATCGACAGTCCCGTGATTCGACGCGAAAATGATCAGCGTATTGTCCATGGATGTCAGTTCAATTTCTCCAGAATAGCCAAAAGGTATTCGTAAGACTTACCCACAGTGTCAATTTTCACGGCCTCATCGGGCGAATGCGCCCCCGTGATGGTTGGCCCAAAGGAAACGATGTCGAGCTTCTGTGCCACGTTCGACTGGATGATACCGCACTCCAGGCCGGCATGGATAACCATCACCTTAGGCCGCTGGTCGTATTTCTCCAGATAGATCCTTTCCATCAGACCCAACAATTCTGAATTGGCATTGGGTTGCCAGCCTGGATAATCGCCATCGAATTCCACCTTTGCACCAGCCAGTTGAAAGAGACTCTCCACCGATGAGCAGATCCATTCTTTTCTACTTTCGGAGGAACTGCGCACCAGCAGCTTCATCTCAATGCTTTCGTCCGATGAATGTATCATGGCGAGGTTCAGGGAACTTTCCACCACCCCGGGGAAGTCGGCCAAATAGCTGACAACTCCATTGATACAGCCCTCCACGGCATTGATCAGGTCGTCCTGAATCTCTTCGGGAAGGAGTGATGCCGGAAGATCGGCGGGTTCGGCTTTAAATGAGATGTTATCTTCGATGCCGACAAAATCTTCGCGGAAAAGCTTTTCATATTCTCCTACAAGATCCACAAGGTCGTCGGAAAGCTGCTCGGGGATAGTCAACACGACAAACGATTCCCTCGGAATTGCATTTCGGAGAGACCCTCCCTGGATGCTCGCGATGCGGGCTTCGTAATTCCTGACGACATCTTTCAAAAAGCGATTCATCAGCTTGTTTGCGTTGGCACGGCCCAAGTGGATCTGCACACCGGAATGGCCGCCCTTCAAACCACGCAAGCTAATTTTATAGGCAACATCGCCTTGATCTATAGCCCTGTCGGGTTTGAAGCCGAAAGAGATATTTACATCTCTTCCCCCTGCACAGCCAATGCACAGTTCGCCCTCTTCTTCGGTGTCGATATTCAGCATCAGTGAACCTTCCAGCATTCCCTTTTCGAGGCCGTTCGCGCCATCCATTCCTACCTCTTCGTCCACGGTAAAAAGAGCTTCAATGGCCGGATGCTGCAAGGTTGAATCTTCCAATACCGCCATCATCATGGCACAACCCACGCCATTATCTGCTCCCAATGTAGTGGAACGTGCTTTTATCCAGTCTCCATCGATCACGGTTTCGATGGGATCGGTGGCAAAATTGTGCGTAACATCAGCATTTTTTTGCGGAACCATATCGAGATGTGATTGCAATATCACCGTTTTAGCAATTTCATACCCTTTCGTAGCCGGTTTTTTGATCAACACATTACCCGCCTTATCCTGAATTGTCTCCAGATGAAGCGATTGACCAAAGTCCATCATGAACCGGGTCACCTGCCCCATCTGCCCTGTCGGACGAGGAATTTGGGTTAGGGAGTGAAAATGTTTCCACACATTTTGTGGATTTATACTGAGTATTTCTGCTGTAGCCATATTGTTGATCAATTTAAATATTTTTTCCGTAGATGTCCTGATTTTCTCTTTTCACATAAGGCATGGCGATCACGCCGAAAAGTCCGTAAAGGATTTGCCAAACCGACTGGATGGTGAAAACAGCTCCTGCAAAAGCCAGTGCCTGATTTTCAGCCACACCCAGTATTAGAAGCGAGGAGATGACCATAAAATGCCAGGGGCCAATTCCACCCTGTACCGGCACAGAGATACCGATATTGGTCATCGCAAATACAATCAATCCCGCCAATGGGCCAAGATCTCTGGTGAAATCGAACGCATAAAAGCAAATGTAAAAATACAAATAAAAACAGAACCAAAGCAGGATCGTGTAAATAATTATGCGCCACTTCTCCTTCATCTTCCCGATGAGCTTCAGGTCATACTTCACAGTGTTGAAAAAATCCGTTATCTTCACCATGAAGTTCTTCTTCCGGAGAACAGTCAGCAGCAACACCACAATCAACAGCAATGCTCCCAAGATCACATATACCCATACAGAAGAAAAAATACCGGAGACATTTACTGCAAACTGAGGGTTATTTTGAAAATAGGATACAAAAAAGTCAATATAAAGGGCCACGCTAACAAACACCACCAGCAGCCCCGCCACGACGTCGACAACCTTATCTACCAGGAAAGTTTCGAGTGTTTTGCTAAAGGGTATTTTATCATATTTGCTTACTACCCCACATCGCCAGATGTCTCCCGCGCGGGGCAGCACAAAGTTAACCGCATAGTTGCCCAGTGTGGCATTCACAATACTGGCCCGGGGAGGGTGATAGCCAAGAGAATTCACAAACAGCTCCCATCTTAATCCCCGGATAGTGTTTCCCAATAGTCCGAACACAAGAGAAACAGCGATAACACCAAAGTTGGCCGATTGTACGATCTCCCACAACTCACCCATATCGGTATTGCGGTACATGGCCCATATAATTAATAATCCCAGGAACAGCGAAAGCACTGTCTTCAGCACACTCTTCACGGATTCTGCATTTATTTTCACCTCTCAGCGGTTTATTATCTTATACAACTTAATTATAACCATTACACAAAGATGTTCAAACACTTATTAATCAACAATTGTATCTTGTTTTTTAGTTGATGTATGAATCAATTTAGATAATAAAATGTTACCTTTGTGGCCGTAAAGATAAGGAATAAACGCCATATTGCAATGATTCCGGTAAGAGCAAAAAAAAACCTCGGACAGCATTTCCTTAAAGATAAGGAGATAGCAGACCGCATTGCGGCCACCCTCGATGATTTCTCCTCCCTCCCAGTACTGGAGGTGGGGCCGGGCACCGGTATGCTCACACAGTTTCTTCTTCAACGAGAAAGGGATCTTACCGTGGTGGAGATCGATCGCGAATCCATTGATTACCTGCACACACATTTTCCGGAACTACAGGACAGGATCCTTCAGCAGGATTTTCTTCGGATGAATCTTTCAAAGTACTACAATGGCGAATTTTGCGTGATAGGCAATTACCCCTATAATATCTCCTCTCAAATTTTCTTTAAAGTGATCGAGCACAGGGAACAGATCCCCTGTTGTTCGGGAATGATTCAAAAGGAGGTCGCTGAACGTATGGTAGCCTCACCCGGCAGCAAGTCCTACGGTATTTTAAGCGTATTGCTGCAGGCTTGGTACGATATAGAGTACCTGTTCACGGTGAACGAGCAAGCGTTTATCCCTCCGCCTAAGGTCAAATCGGCGGTTGTGCGGCTTACGCGAAACAGGCGAAAGCAGCTCGACTGCAATGAGAAGTTATTCAAAACAGTAGTGAAGACGAGCTTTAACCAACGGCGAAAGATGCTTCGCAACTCCATCAAATCACTACTGACCGACGAGAGCCCCCTGCCCGACGACCCCATGCTTACAAAACGGCCCGAGCAACTGTCGATAAAACAGTTCGAACAGCTTACCAATATGCTGGAACCGCTGGTCAGACAGGCTCCTTCGGAAGAGAAAAATGACTGATTATTCACGATTCAAAAAATGAGATCATGGCGGAAATTAAATTATTCTATCATAAAGACGGCATCGTCAGACTGAGCCGCAGCCTCGATTTCCTAAAATCTAACCCCATACAGAACTTCCTATGGATCGACCTCAACGACGTGGACGAAGAGGTGGAAAATGAACTGGAAGACTTCCTGAAGATATACATCCAGGAAGAAGAAGAGATGATCGAGATTGAGATGTCTTCGCGCTATATCGAAACAAACGACACCCTGGTAGTCAACTCCAACTTTCTATTATCGAATTTCGAGACCGACCCCGTATCATTTATCCTGAAAAACAACATATTGGTCACTGTCCGTGGCGAAGAGCTGATATCGTTTCATGAGACGGTAAAAAAAATATCGGCCAACCCGAAAAACTACCCTACCGGGGCACATGTGCTTGTGGCGTTGCTGGAAACACGGGTAGAATTCGACGCGGACATGATTGAGAACATGACACAGAAGATTACCCAGTTGAGTAACTCCCTCACCCTGCAGGAGGCGGACGAGGAACTGCTGTCAGAGATCAAGAACCTGCAGGAAAAAACCATGTTGCTACGTGAGAACATCATCGATAAACAACGTGTGGTATCGAGCATGCTGCGCAGTGAATTTATCTCCTCGGAGCTTCAACCAAAGCTCACCATCATCATCAAAGACATCAACTCGCTGGTGGAGCATATCAAATTCAGCTTCGACAGGCTGGATTATCTGCAGGATACTTTTCTGGGTTATGTAAACATTGAACAGAACAAGATCATCAAGATCTTTACCATTGTCTCCGTCATCTTCATGCCACCTACCCTTATCGCGAGTATTTACGGAATGAACTTCACCATCATGCCTGAGCTGGACAAAAAATGGGGTTATCCGGCAGCCATCCTGTTCATGGTGCTCTCGTCGCTGTTCATTCTCTACTTTTTCAAAAAGAAAAAGTGGTTGTA
>NZ_DCEN01000038.1:71825-72824 GCF_002316955.1 Proteiniphilum sp. UBA1028 | reverse complement strand
AGGCTCCTCGAGTACAGAAGTACGATAACCCAGTAAGAGTTGCGCCAGCTCTCTGACATCCGCATGGAGCAGAGGCTGAGTGGCGGGGTTGTGTGTGTCAGCTATTCCACCGGAGATCGTGAAGGCGCCATTATTCTCCCGAAGCAAATTGTCCCGCACAATCACAGAAAATGAATTTCGCCTGTAACGGCTGGCAAAAAGGCTGCACAAACGCCGGGCATCGATCACGCGCGCCATACCCATCAGGTTCTTTTTGGGAGGGAAACCGAAAAGCGCCGCCTCCTCCACCATGGCACAAAAATCATCAAATGTTTTTTGCACAGTCATATCTTTTTGCCGAAAAAGGGCATCAAATTCAAGGTAGGCAGCATGCAAGCTGCCCGGATATTGTCTTGCAAGTTTCTCCAGAGAGGGCAAGATTTCGACTCCTGCATCGAACGTCCTGGCAAACCCATATTTACTGTAAAACTGCAACAGCCATTCTTCCTGAGGTACCAACAGCATCAATGGCACGCATTTTTTACGCGCTTCCTCGAAGCTGCGCAGTAGCAACTCTCTTGCATATCCTTTCTTTCTGGCTTCGGGCAAAGTGGATACCCCCGAAAGGTAGATCACAGGGATCTCCGTACCGCAGAAGGTGAACTGATAGGGCAGCATCTGCAGGGAAGCGACTGCCTTATTTCCTTCCATATACAGGAGAGTCTGATCGTTCCGGTATTTGTGGCGAAAGTAAATTTCCATATAGTCATCCGGATCGCCGAAAACAGTCTTCCACATGTCCCATACCTGCTGTTTAGTTGTATCGTTGGCAAATTGAATCATGTGCGATCAAATTTACGTTGTAAAAACTCAGTCGTCGAAGCAGGCTTAGCTTTTGACTCTCGCGTTATATTTCTCCAAGATAATATCTGGCTGATAAGAGAGCTTGGCCTGACGCAAATTGTCTATTCCCATATCTTCTTCCCGATTCACATAAACAAATCCGGTTGCTTCATTTTC
>NZ_DCEN01000038.1:70785-71658 GCF_002316955.1 Proteiniphilum sp. UBA1028 | reverse complement strand
ACAAATTGCTGATTGATGATATTGTATGCACCGTGAATGGTTGTAAACGCTTTCTCTACGTGGACAACGACAGTATCGTGCGTAAGAGGCTCACCGATGGTAAAAGCGGCTATTTCGTTGTTCACACAGATAAGCCCTCCTCTTAAATTCAGGCATTCAAAATTTTCGAGCATCTGCGTAGTAGCGTAATCATCAAAGACAAGGGATGGGTCTTTCTCTTCGCCATTCAACTGCATCCACTTGTCGAGCATGCTTTTGCATTCACTTACCAATTGGGGATTGCCGGTCAACGATTTATATTTCCACTCGTTCTCTCTTTTAAAACGATTGATGTGATTCCGTTTGCTCTGCAGCTTCTTCCCTTTGAGATGGATTAGCTTTTCTGTTGTGTAGATATAATCCGACACACTCCTGTTAAGCTTATATTCGAACACACCGGGCATTGACTCCTCAATCTCCTCAATCATCTCCTGTGTGAGCCCTCTGATCTGAAAAAGGGTGTCAAACTGGCTATGATCGTCCATGATGCTCGCGATACTTTCTTTCACATCGCCGGCACCGATAGGCTTCAGGTAAGAATTACGGCCGTTATTGTCTTTAAAGCGAATAAACAGCCAGCCATCTTTCACAGCAAACTGCGTATCAAACTTTCTCCCCCAGGCATACAAGTTGGTGAAACAGAGGTCCGAGGCCCTGTAATTTTGATTTTCGAGATACGAATTAATTGTTTCTCTGTCTTTTAATTCAATAGTTTTAAATGTAAGCATAAGATAACGGCTTTCTTTATCTTGTTTTGTGTGAATTATTGTTGTAAAATCGAAATATCAAATTGAAGTAAATCTTGCGTAAAGATAAAATAATGATTGAACAACC
>NZ_DCEN01000038.1:70350-70567 GCF_002316955.1 Proteiniphilum sp. UBA1028 | reverse complement strand
AAAAACTAAACTTGTCCGGATAATGCCATAGCAAGTAAATATCCAGCTAAGGTAAACAAACACTACCAATAAAAGTTTACCATTGATGATCGATAAAAATGATTCAACCGGTCACCTTACTTCAATAACGCAGTATTTTCTCTAAAAATCGCCAGTAAACATCTTAGTAGCAACGAAAAAATGCTTCCTCCGGCGGCTTTACATATACGAATAAAAT
>NZ_DCEN01000038.1:51613-70143 GCF_002316955.1 Proteiniphilum sp. UBA1028 | reverse complement strand
ATTGCGGGATAAAAACAACAATTCAGAGACCCAAATACCATTTAGCTATAGAAAAATAGATAAGCACGCCTGATATATCGGCAATCGATGTAATCAAGGGAGCACTCGCTGTAGCAGGGTCCAGCTTAAAGCGAGTAAACACAAAAGGAAGAAGCATTCCGACCATACTTCCCACAACTACAGCCAAGACCATGGTAAGGGCAACAACCGGAACGATATCAGGAGAGCGCCAGCTTGCCACCAGCGATACACCGGCCGCCATACTTACCCCGAGAACCAAGGCAACGACAAATTCCTTACCCAATAACCTCACCCAATCTCTTCGCTGCACGTCACCTACGGCAAGAGCCCTGATTATGAGTGTAGCTGATTGGGATCCGGCATTTCCCGCACTGTCAATTAACAACGGCAAAAAGAAAACCAGTGCCACAACAGACTCAATAAGATGTTCAAAGCGTGAAATAGCTGCTCCCGAAAAAATATTTACGAAAACAAGGGCCATAAGCCATACAATGCGCTTCTTGTACAGGAAAGACACCGAAGCATGAAGTGGGTTGATTTTCGCATCTTCAACGGCACCAAACTTATGAAAATCTTCTGTTTCTTCCTCTTCGGCAACATCAAAGATATCGTCAATAGTTACAATACCCAACAGGGTTCCGCCCGTATCGATCACGGGAAGAGCGGTTCTGTTATAATCTTTAAAAATCCTGATCGCCTTTTCCTGATCATCATAGGCACTTAATGATAAACATTTCTCACCGATCAGATTTTCAATCCGCACATCAGAGCCGGAGATCAATACATCACGGATAAGAATATCATCAATAAGCTTCCATTCATAATCCACCACGTATATTACATCTAACGTCTCCGCATCTCTTCCAAACTTGCGAACATGCTGCAAAGTCTCTTCAACTGTGAAGAAGGATTTGACTGCCACGTACTTTGGAGTCATCAGGCGACCAATACTATCCTCCGGGTAGCCAAGAAGCTGTATAGCAATACTCCTATTCTCAGGACTCAGCATCTGCATGAAGCGCTGAGCTACCTGACCGGGAAGTTCCTCAAAAAAAGCAGTCCGGTCATCAGGATCCATATCATTCATCAGATCTGCCACTTTTTTCGCATTATTGGCTAAATCAGAAATAATCTCTCCCTGCTTTATGGGCGAGAGCTCCTGAAACACGTCTTTAGCCTTTTCACGCGGCAAAAACCTGAAAAGGACGGCAGAGTCGAACTCTCTGCTATGTTCAATGAGGAAAACAATCGAAGGATTGTCCAGTGACAGCAGTTTCTCCTGGAGAATACTCCAGGACTGTTCTTTAATTAGTTTGCGGAATTGTGTTAATTTTTCATCCATTTCTACCTCCTAACCTAAGAGAATGAATACGACATAATACGACTGCGCTTAGACCACAGTGTATAATAACTGAAATTTGTCTGCCCGACAAATTACTTTTCTTAGCGTGGAGTGATTTGCTAAGGAACAGGGTACATCACATGATTAAAATTTCCTGAAGCCTACTATTTCTCTTACGTCAGCAATTGTTTTCCGGGCATTTTCGCGGGCTCTTTCAACTCCATTGGACGTCACCTTCCGCAAATAAGCATCGTCTTTTTCAATTTCGAGCACCCGTTCACGGATAGGTAAGGTCACTTTGATGATATCCTCGGCCAATTGCTTCTTGAGATCGCCATAACGTATTTCACAATTGTTCCATTGATTATCGAAATGCTGCACCACATCGGGCGCAGACACCACACGGAGGATCGTGAAAAGGTTTTCAATGTAATCGGGCTTCGGTGAATTCGGGGTGATAGGACCGCTGTCGGTCAGCGCTTTCTTCACCTTCTTTTCAATTTCTTTCGGACTATCGGACAGATAAATGGCGTTTCCTTCCGACTTACCCATTTTTCCACTACCATCCAGTCCCGGGATCTTAACCAACTCCCTGCCAAAGTTGTATGCCACCGGCTCCTTGAAATACTCTACCCCGTAGAAGTTATTAAAGCGGCGCGCAAACTTGCGTGTCATCTCCAGATGCTGTTCCTGATCCTTTCCAACAGGCACCTTGTCGGCATTGTGGATAAGAATATCTGCCGCCATCAGAGTTGGGTACGTCAGCAACCCGGCATTCACATTTTCGGGTTGCTTGCGGGCTTTCTCTTTGAAGGAAGCCGTTTTTGCCAATTCTCCCATATAGGCATGCATATTCAGATAAAGATAGAGCTCGGCAGTTTCATGCAGGTCACTCTGCACATAGATTACCGACTTTTCCGGATCAATGCCAGCGGCAAGATAATCCACCAGCACGTTCTTCACGTTAGCGTGTAAAGACTTCGGGTCAGGGTGAGTGGTGAGAGAATGTATATCGGCAATAAAAAAATAACACCTATTTTCGTCCTGCATCCGTATAAAATTACGCAATGCACCAAAATAATTCCCTAAATGCAACTTCCCTGTCGAACGAATGCCACTTAAAACAATATCCATGATCTGTTGAAATGAATTGAACGTACAAAGATAACAAAATATCGGCAAAAAAGAGTATGCTTTACTGTACAACCATTCGAAAAACAATACTGATTCTAAAATACCGCAATTAAAGAAATATTTCCGCAAATAGTTCTTTTTTGATGTTTAAAAGTACTATTTTTGCACTTTGAACATCATGTCATGCATGAGACCATGCAGACAATCAAAAGTATTCGATCAATAAGCAACAAATCATCAAAAATAATTTAAAATAGAACTTTATGAGTTGGTTAATCAAATCATCCATCGGACGGAAGTTTACACAAAGTATTTCCGGCCTTTTTCTGATTCTGTTCCTGCTGTTCCACATGTCTATGAACGTGGTGCTCATCTTCAGCTATGATGCCTACGATTTCATCGCCAATGAAATCCTTGGCGCCAACTGGTGGGCTGTTTTAGGAACGGCAGTTATTGCCTTGGGCATGGTAATTCATGTCGCCTATGGAATTATTCTAACGCTGCAAAACCGGAAAGCCCGCGGCAGAGACAAATATGCATCGTCCAGCAAAACGCCCGTAGCCTGGTCCTCCAAAAACATGTTCGTCCTGGGTTTGTTTGTGCTGCTTTTCCTCTTCCTGCATCTTTATCAGATGTGGTACCAGATGCAGTATAAAGAACTGCTCATGATCGAAGGTGCCCGCACCGACGGTGCTCAACTGGTAGAGGAAGTATTCTCCAATCTCTGGGTTGTAGTTGTATACATAATCGCTTTCGTCTCATTATGGTTCCATCTGACCCACGGCTTCTGGAGTGCACTTCATACCGTTGGCTGGAACAATACTGTCTGGATGAAACGAATAAAAGTGATCGGCAATATCTTCTCCACCATCATTTCTCTGGGTTTTATTGTCGTGGCTATTGCCGTTCATCTGGGATACTCCAACATATTAGGATAACTAAAGAATTTGAATATTATGAATAAAATAGACTCAAAAATACCCAAGGGGGCGCTCGCTGAAAAGTGGACCAACTACAAGAACAATCAGAAGCTGGTGAATCCGGCAAATAAACGTCGACTCGACATTATTGTCGTGGGCACCGGATTGGCCGGCGCATCGGCTGCCGCATCGCTGGGAGAGATGGGATTTAACGTGCTCAACTTCTGCATTCAGGACTCGCCACGCCGTGCTCACTCCATCGCCGCACAGGGAGGGATCAACGCAGCCAAAAACTATCCCAACGATGGCGACTCGGTATATCGCCTTTTCTACGACACCATCAAGGGAGGCGACTACCGTGCCCGCGAAGCCAATGTGTACCGGCTCGCCGAAGTATCGAACAGCATTATCGACCAGTGTGTGGCACAGGGTGTTCCCTTTGCCCGCGAATATGGCGGATTGCTGGCGAACCGTTCTTTTGGCGGCGCGCAGGTATCACGTACATTCTACGCCCGTGGACAGACCGGACAGCAGCTACTGCTAGGTGCTTACTCGGCATTGAGCCGCGCTGTTCACAACAAACAGGTAAAACTATACACACGTTATGAGATGGTGGATCTTGTCATCATCGACGGCCGTGCCCGCGGGATCATTGCCCGCAACCTGGTAACCGGAAAACTGGAACGATTTGCCGCACATGCCGTGGTAATCGCCACCGGCGGATATGGGAACACCTTTTTCCTCTCCACCAACGCGATGACCTCCAACGGTTCGGCAGCATGGCAGTGCTACAAGAAAGGAGCCTATTTTGCCAATCCATGTATGGCCCAGATTCACCCAACTTGCATCCCGGTACACGGTGAGTTCCAGTCGAAACTTACACTGATGTCGGAATCGTTGCGTAACGACGGTCGCATCTGGGTACCTAAAAGGCTGGAAGATGCCAAAGCAATTCGCGAAGGGAAACTGAAACCGACAGACCTAAAGGAAGAGGATCGTGACTACTACCTTGAACGTCGTTATCCGGCATTCGGAAATCTTGTACCGCGCGACGTAGCATCGCGCGCAGCCAAAGAACGTTGCGACGCAGGATATGGCGTTGGATCAACAGGACTGGCTGTATACCTCGACTTCGCGGAAGCTATCGGACGGCTCGGGAAAGATGTGGTGGAAGCCCGTTACGGGAACCTGTTCCAGATGTATGAGAAGATCGTGGACGACAATCCCTATGAAACCCCAATGATGATCTATCCTGCCATCCACTACACCATGGGCGGCATCTGGGTAGACTACGAGCTGATGAGTACTGTCCCCGGCTTGTTTGCCATTGGCGAAGCCAATTTCTCAGACCATGGTGCAAACCGCCTCGGCGCTTCGGCGCTTATGCAGGGACTTGCGGACGGATACTTTGTGCTGCCCTATACGATACAGAATTATCTGGCAGACCAGATCAATGTTCCGCGCTTCAAAACGGATGCTCCGGAATTCGACCAGGCCGAAAAAGAGATCAACGACAAACTTGACCGGCTGATGAAGATCGGGGGAAAACACTCCGTAGATCATATTCACAAGAAGCTGGGACATATCATGTGGGATTTCGTGGGAATGGGACGCAATGCTGAGGGGCTGAAGAAAGCCATCGAAGAGCTGAAAGAACTCAAAAAGGACTTCTGGACCAACCTGCGTATTCCTGGAAACAAAGAAACACTCAACGTAGAGCTCGAAAAAGCACTCCGCCTGGCCGATTTCATTGAGATAGGCGAGCTGATGGCTCACGACGCTCTCGACCGCGAAGAGTCGTGCGGTGGTCACTTTCGGATTGAACACCAGACAGAAGAAGGCGAAGCAATGCGTCACGACGATAAGTTCTCTTACGTCTCCTGCTGGGAGTACCAGGGAGAGGACAATGATCCGGTGATGTATAAGGAACCGCTGGAATACGAATTTGTGGTTCGTCAGCAGAGAAACTACAAATCGTAAGGTATTTTTAAACGATTCAAAAACAACCAATCATGGATAAAGATATCAATATAAAAGTAAAGGTCTGGCGCCAGAATGGACCCAAAGACAAAGGGCATTTTGAGACTTACCCGCTGGAAAACATCTCACAGGGTAGTTCTTTCCTGGAAATGCTCGACATCCTCAACGAGAAACTTATCAACGAAGGAAAAGAGCCGGTAGTGTTCGATCACGACTGCCGCGAAGGTATTTGCGGCATGTGCAGCCTGTACATCGATGGACATCCTCACGGGCCGGACGAAGGCATCACCACCTGCCAGCTGCATATGAGACGCTTCAACGACGGTGACACCATCACCGTGGAGCCGTGGCGTTCCGCCGGATTCCCGATCATCAAAGATTTGATGGTCGACAGATCGGCCTTCGATAAGATCATCCAGGCAGGCGGCTACATTTCGGTCAACACAGGAGGTATACCCGATGCCAATGCCATACCCATTCCGCGCGACGACGCCGAATTGGCAATGGATGCAGCTGCCTGCATCGGTTGCGGAGCCTGTGTGGCTGCATGCAAAAACGGGTCAGCCATGCTCTTCGTTTCGGCCAAGGTAAGCCAGTTTGCCCTGTTGCCGCAGGGACGTGTGGAAGCTACCCGCCGTGCCAAATCGATGGTCGCCAAGATGGATGAATTGGGATTCGGTAACTGTACCAACACAGGGGCTTGCGAAGTGGAGTGCCCGAAAAACATATCCATCAGCAATATTGCACGGCTGAACAGGGAGTTTCTGAAAGCCAAGTTGAGGGACTAAAAACCCCAAAGCTCATATTGAGAAAGCGTTACCTCTCTTTCTGAAGAGTTGGAACGCTTTTCTTATATAGCTTTAATCTTCTTTAACAACCTATTTTTGCTCTATTTTGTTAATCAGGTATCACAAGTAGTGATTTGTGATGAGTTCAACGATCAGCAAATATTATTACCGCTGAACGGTACAGGCGTAGACCATAAATTTCGTGTTATATGCGGTAGAGAAAAAGCAGAATGGAATGTTTTACCTAAAATGGACAAAATGAAAACAAAAACAACAATCAAAACAGGCATGGCCATTATATTGCTGTCCATGCTCAGCGTTCCTGCCTTCTCACAGATCAGGTTTGGTGTAAAAGCTGACGTGGGATTGAATAACCCAAGCTTCAGCAGTGACGCACTCAAGGTTGAAAATATGACATCGTACAGTATCGGCCCCTCCATTGAAGCCATGTTTCTTCCATTGGGAGTAGGTACCCTCGGCATAGAGGCCTCCCTTCTCTATAACGACAATCGCATGACAATTGCCCGGCTCTCGGGTGAAGGAACCGCTGCCGACAGGGATGTTTCAAACCGCTACCTGATACTCCCGGTAAATGCAAAGTTGAAGTTTGGAACAGGGATGCTCCCACTCAGACTCTACGCTGCAGCAGGCCCCTACGCGGGATATCTTATTCAGGGCGATGAAATCGATTTAGGACAGACCGCCGATCAGATAAAGGCGAAGGAGTTCCAGGCAGGCGTCAACTTGGGCCTTGGCTTTGAAGTGTTTAATATGATACAGGTAGGCGTAAACTACAGAGTTCAGCTTACCGACAATTATTCCATGGATGAACCGGACTGGGGTGATCCTCTTAACGGCAAATCAGAGATTTGGAGTATTACCGGGGCAATCTATTTCTAATGCATGTATGCTGATGTAATACTTCCGCTTCCGCTCGCCGATCTGTTCACCTACGCCATTCCGGAGGAGATGCAACCGAAGATCGGCGTTGGATTCAGGGTAATTGTCCCTTTCGGGAGCCGAAAGCACTACACCGCCATCGTTGCACATATTCACCGGGAAGCGCCGGAGAATATGGAAATAAAACCGATTTACTCCCTCATTGATTCACACCCGGTAGTGAATGAACAACAATTGAAGTTGTGGGAGTGGATCTCTTTTTATTATCTCTCTCCTCTAGGTGAAGTCTACAAAGCGGCCTTACCCCCCTCAATGAAACCACAGGATCTGCTTGATTCTTATACTCCTCATACCGAAACTTTCCTGCAGATAAACCCGATGTTAGACACGAAATCTGTGCATGAACTGGTGGGAAGGGCAAAAAAACAACAGGCACTCCTGGAGAAAATAAGGCATTTCCTTTATGATAACGGGGCAGAGCGCATCAGTAAAAAGCAGGTTTCCGGGCTTAGTGCATATTCACCTTCTGTCCTGAACGGATTGCTGCTAAAAGAGATCCTTCTCTCCTTTCGCGTAGAAACAAGTCGGCTCGACACAAATATTGTACCAACGCGTGCACCCTATCCGCTGAATGGACATCAACACGAAGCGTTTCTCAATATCAGCGAATGCTTCCGTCACAAACAGACCTGCCTGCTGCACGGTGTCACCTCAAGCGGTAAAACAGAGATCTATATACATCTCATTGCACAATTCCTGGCAGAGGGGAAACAAACGCTTTATTTGCTGCCGGAGATCGCACTCACCACACAGCTCACGCAGCGATTACAGGCAGTGTTCGGCACCCGGCTGGGTATTTATCATTCCCGCATCAACGACAACGAACGTGCAGAGATCTGGCAGAAGATGTTGTCATCACACCCCTACGAGATCATTATTGGTGTACGCTCCTCGCTGTTTCTTCCCTTTCAACAACTCGGGCTCGTGATCGTGGATGAGGAACACGAAAGCAGTTACAAACAGCAGGATCCTGCCCCCCGGTACCATGCACGAGATGCAGCTGTCATGCTGGCTCATTTTTTTGGAGCAAAGACATTGCTGGGATCGGCCACTCCATCAATAGAATCCTATTATAATTCACAGACAGGCAAGTATGGGCTGGTCACACTTACCGAACGATTTAACAATTCAATGATGCCGGAGATCCGGCTTGAAAACACACGGGAGTTGCGTCGCAGAAAAAAAATGAAGTCACTGCTCTCCCCCCTGCTTATTGAACTGATCGATTCGGCTTTAAAGAACGACGAACAGGCAATTCTCTTCCGCAACAGGCGGGGCTTCGCACCAATGATTGCCTGCAGCCAGTGTGAATGGACACCCAAATGTGTTCGTTGCGACGTTTCACTCACCTACCATAAAAGAATTAACAGACTGGTATGTCATTATTGCAACAATGCATATACAGTCCCTGCAACATGTCCGTCCTGCCATCAAAAAAGTCTGGAGCCAATGGGACTGGGAACGGAAAAACTGGAAGAAGAGGTTTCCCGGCTTTTTCCGGGTAGTGTGGTAAAAAGGATGGATTTGGACTCAACCCGAGGAAAGGAGAGTTACGCACGGATCATACAAGACTTCCAGGAACAGAAGATTCAGATACTGGTAGGGACACAGATGCTTTCCAAAGGACTGGATTTTGATCACGTGAAAGTAGTAGGAATCATTTCTGCAGACTCGTTGCTCAACTACCCGGATTTCCGTTCTCACGAACGGGGCTTTCAACTGATGACACAGGCAGCAGGCCGGGCCGGAAGAAAACAGCAGCAGGGAACAGTCATCATTCAGAGTGCTGATCCCGGACACCCCATTTACACCTTTGTAACCAAAAACGATTACGCAGGTTTCTATAATACCCAACTCGAGGAACGAAAATTATTCCGATACCCGCCTTTTTACAGATTAATTCGCATCTTATGCAAGCACAAGGATGCAGGAAAGACCGAGAAGGCTGCCTTACGTTTTGCGGAACTAATCAGGATGTCTTTGCACGAACGGGTTCTGGGACCCAACAAACCCCTTGTGGGACGCATACAACTGTACCACATTCGCGAAATTTTATTGAAACTGGAGAATGGACTACCCTTACAGCAGGTACGAGAGATCCTGAAAAAAGCAGAAGTCATGCTGCGCCAGGAACATGATTTAAAACATGTTATCCTATATTACGACGTGGATCCGCTATAAATAAAAAAAGCCGGAGGTTCTCTCGAACCACCGGCTCTTTTCTATCCATTGTTCCACAGGGTGGAATCTATTTCATTTCAATTTCTTCTTTCAGGTCTATTTCGTTTCCTTCATGGTCGTAAAAAGTATACTGCAGGAACCCGAGCTTCTGATCGGGGATAATTTTCATTCCCACATTAAATTTTTTCTTCCACTTATACTTCAACGAAAACCAACCCTGCTGAACATACGCTGCAACATAGGGGTGTATGTGCAGACTGAATTTCTTCACTTTTAACTTGTTGACCAAATAATCGATTTTCCCTTCCAAAGTGTCGGTGAAAAGTATCGACGATTTAATCTTTCCTTTACCAAAGCAAGTGGGGCATACTTCGCTTGTGGTAACTTCCATTTCGGGTCGAACACGCTGACGCGTGATCTGCATTAAGCCGAACTTACTCAATGGCAAAATGTTGTGCTTAGCTCTATCATGGGCCATTAGCTCCTGCATTTTGGAGAGAAGCTTATTCCGATGATCAGCCTTGCTCATATCGATGAAGTCGATGACTATGATGCCGCCCATATCCCGCAATCGCAATTGGCGGGCAATCTCTTCTGCGGCAGCCACATTTACTTCGTAGGCACTCTCTTCCTGACCAAGTTTCGATTTGTTGCGATTGCCGCTGTTTACGTCAATCACATGCAACGCTTCGGTGTGTTCAATAATCAGATAGGCACCGTTTTTGAATGTTACAGTTTTACCAAAGAGCGATTTTACCTGTTTTGTAATGCCGAAATTATCCAAAATTGGCAATGCACCGTTGTAATCCTTTACAATGTTTTTTCTTTCCGGTGCAATAATGCTCACATATTCGGCAATTTGCTTCGATACATTTTTGTCGTTGACATGTATCTGCTCGAAAGAAGGATTAAAAATATCGCGTAACAGCGCTACCGTGCGTCCTGTCTCCTCAAAAATGAGGGAGGGAGCTTTCGCTTTCTGTATCTTGCCGATATTGTCTTCCCATTTCTTGACCAGCACTTTTAGCTCTGCATCAAGGTCGGCTACCCTTTTACCCTCGGCATTGGTGCGAATGATAACACCGAAATTCTTGGGCTTGATGCTTTGTATGAGCTGCCTGAGTCGTGCGCGCTCTTCGCGCGATTTGATTTTTTGCGATACCGACACCCGGTCAATAAATGGAATCAACACCATAAACCTTCCGGCGAACGAAATTTCGGCTGTCAACCTCGGACCTTTGGTCGATATGGGCTCTTTGGCGATTTGAACCAATATTTCCTGCCCAACTTTCAAAATGTCCGAAATGGAACCCTCTTTGTCGATATCGGGTTGCAGCTTCATCTTCTGAAGCTGTGGAATCTTTTTCTTGTCTTCAACAAGCTTCTGAAAATACAGAACCGAGTTGAACTCAACCCCTAAATCCAAATAGTGAAGAAAAGCGTCCTTTTTGTGTCCCACGTTCACAAATGCAGCGTTGAGGGCGGGCATCAGCTTTTTAACTTTGCCCATGTAGATGTTCCCAACCGCAAAGGAGCCTTCCTGGCTCTCTTGTTGCAGCTCCACCAGTTTCTTGTCTTCGAGAACCGCAATGGTTATTTCTTTGGGTTGAACATCTACAACAAGTTCGCTTGTCACAATTGTTCGTTTTTTAAATGTTTATAAACTAAATCCGGATTTCTGTCTCCCAACAGAATGTGGTTCACGCCAGAACCAACCCTTTGTTTTAATACACAAAGAACAAACTTAATACCCGAAAGGTTCTTTTTAAGTTTGTCCCTGTATATGGTTTGTAAAAAAGCGTTACAGGCTTATTTCTTCTTCTTGTGCCTGTTTTTTCTCAGTCTCTTTTTACGCTTGTGTACAGACATTTTATGCCTTTTTCTTTTTTTTCCGCTTGGCATTTTAGTATCTCCTTATTAATTAAATTATTTGGTTTCTTTTACTTTCGCTACAAACGTTTTTGCCGGCTTAAAAGCAGGAATATTGTGTTCGGGAATGATAATGGTGGTATTTTTTGAAATGTTGCGGGCCGTTTTTTGCGCTCTTCTTTTTACAATAAAGCTGCCGAAACCTCTTAAATACACGTTTTCGTTGTTTGCCAAAGAATCTTTCACTACGTCCATAAAAGATTCCACCGTTGCCAATACTGATGCCTTATCAACCCCAGTGTTCTTTGCAATCTCATTTACAATGTCTGCTTTAGTCATTTTATTTATATTTTAAAATATTAATAATAATAGCGTGTGTTAATTAGTAAAATTTTGGATTGCAAATATATAGCTTTTTTTTTAACCCGTAAAATAATTGCAGGTAAATTTTCTGTTTTTGAATTATTTTCCGTAAAAATACTTTTTTTGGATTAGTTTTGTAGGTCAACAAAGAAAGAAATGAAAGCAAAAAAAAATCAATCTGACATCACCGCGACACTATTAAGCTGGTACAGTGAACACAAACGTGAGCTGCCCTGGCGTGAAACCGCAGACCCCTATCTCATCTGGGTATCAGAGGTGATTTTGCAGCAGACACGTATTGCCCAGGGGACGAGCTATTATCTGCGTTTTGTGAATCGTTTTCCCAACGTACAGATGCTAGCGGAAGCAGAAGAGGAAGAGGTGCTCAAACTATGGCAAGGCCTTGGTTATTACACACGTGCCCGAAACTTGCACGTAGCGGCGAAACAGATCATGAGCCGTTTCAACGGCATATTTCCTGCTAACTATTCCGATATTCTCTCGCTGAAAGGGGTTGGCAAATATACGGCTGCAGCCATTTCGTCCATCGCATTTCATGCTCCCTATGCTGTGGTAGACGGGAATGTGTTCAGAGTAATCGCCCGCCTGTTTGCCGTGGAAGTTCCTATTGACAACAAGGAAGGACAAAGAATTATTTCCGAAATTGCTCAATCACTTATTCACACCGGCCAACCGGGCACCTACAATCAAGCAATTATGGATTTTGGCTCACTGGTTTGCACTCCGGCACGGCCAAAATGTGCCGAATGTCCATTACAGGCAGTTTGTGTAGCATATGAAACAAAGAAGGTCTCTTATTTTCCGGTCATCCGCCCAAAGCCACCAGTAAGAAATCGTTATTTCAATTATCTCCATATCATTCAAGGTGGTAAAACGTTCATTCAAAAGAGAAACAATACCGATATCTGGAAAAACCTGTACGAATTCCCGTTGATAGAGACTCCGGATTCTGTAGATCTTTTCCAACTTTTCCAGACAAGTGATTTTCGGCATCTTTTTCCGGAAATCATTACCCTGTCGATAGATCACCGGTTCACACTGAAGCATCAACTTTCGCATCAGGCTATCCACAGCAAATTTTACAGGGTGGAGATTGCAGAAGAGACAGTCTTTACTCCACCGGAGAGACTCATCTGCATCGACGAAAAAGAGCTTTCCGGATACCCGGTTTCCAGGCTTACCGAAAAGTACATGGAAACTATTTAATGTTTTCTATTTGCCAATATCAAAATTATACTTAATTTTGCTATTATAGCGTAAAACTATTCTTAAACCAAAAAAATCTTAAGTTATGTCGGTGAACAAAGTTATTCTAGTCGGAAATGTAGGGAAAGACCCTGAAATGAAGTATTTCGACAATGATGTTGCAAAAGCGAACTTCTCGCTCGCAACCAGTGAAAGAGGGTACACCACTTCGGGCGGTACACAGGTGCCAGAAAGAACAGAATGGCACAACATTGTTTGTTGGAGAGGATTGGCACAGATCGCCGAGAAATTTGTCAGAAAGGGAACATTGCTCTACGTGGAAGGAAAAATTCGCTCACGTTCTTATGATGACCAAAACGGTGTTAAGAGATACATTACCGAAGTCGTTGCGGACAACATCGAGTTGCTGAGTCGTAAGTCAGGAGGCATGGAAGGAGAAAATGGCAGTAACAGACACGATTTTTCAAATGCTGCTGATATACCGGGAGAGCCTGATGAAATTTCCGATGTGGATGATTTGCCATTTTAAATAAAACATCGTATTTTTGCGAGAGAATGTTTTACCCTTATAGTGTAGATAAAGCGTTAAAACATTCTCTCTGTTTCATTAAAAAGTTGCCTCTTGGATCCTGACCCATTATCGTATTTATCCGTCAATCTGCCGGCATTTATCCCTGCGGTGTCCGATTACTTGTTCACTGCACTGTTGCTCCTGCTCATCCTCATCAACGCAATCATCTCGGGTTCTGAAATTGCATTTTTCACGGTCGATAAAGACTTCACCGAAGAAGTAAACACTTCAGAGAAGACCGGCAAAATCCGCATTTCCCAACTGCTCAGAAAACCGGAAAAGCTATTAGCCTCTATTGTTATTGCTTACAATTTTCTGAATGTAACCATCGTTGTTTTAATCCTTTACCTGCTAAACAGGCTGCCTTGGTTTGCCGGAAATCTGGTGGACACACTGTTACTCGAGATCATTATTCCTATCGGTATCGTCCTGCTGTTTGTAGATATTCTCCCAAAACGTTACGCCTCCTATGATCCGCTTCGGTTTGCCACCCACAACGCTCCACTGATAAAGATTGTTCATGGCATAATGAGCCCTTTCTCATCCTTGCTCGTGCGTAGCACGACCGTTTTCAACCGTTCTATCACACCGCATAAACACGAGATTTCGGTAGACGACCTTTCCAAGGCACTGGAAATCACGTCCAATGAGATTACAAGGGAGCAGGAAAAAGAGATGCTCGAAGGAATTATTCGCTTTAAAGACAAGACGGTGGACGACATCTTTGTGTCACGGTCCGATATGGTAGCCATTGACTCGCAGACGCCGTTTGCTGAGGTAATCGATTTCATTGTCGATGCTGGTTTTTCGAGAATTCCGGTGTATGAAGAGAACCCCGACAACATCAAGGGAATATTGTATGTGAAAGACCTGCTTCCACACCTTGGGAAAGCAGGCAATTTTAAATGGCAGACGCTGATACGCCCCGCCTACTTTGTTCCCGGAACGAAACGAATAGACGATCTGTTGGAGGAATTCCGTACCGATAAAAACCACATGGCCATCGTTGTGGATGAATATGGGGGAACTTCGGGACTGGTCACGATGGAAGATATTCTCGAAGAAATTGTAGGCGACATCAGCGACGAGTACGACGAAGAGTTGCCTTTCTATACGATGGCGGCCGATGGCTCTTATCTCTTCGAGGGAAAAACGCCGCTGGAGGAGTTCATCAAAATTACCGGACTGCCTGAAAAAGATTTTGAGCAGATGCAGGATGAGGTTGACACTCTCGCCGGACTGCTTCTGGAGTTGAAAGGTGATTTTCCAAAAAGGAAAGAGAGTTTCACCTATAAAAAACACACCTTCCAGGCAGAGGAGATGAGCAAAAAACGGATTACCAAGGTGCGCTATATTCCTCCAAAAAGCAAGAAAGATGCGTAAAACAAACAACCATCTCCGCTATTAATTTTACTCAATGCTCATCAGAAAAGAACATACCGAAAATGGCGGACTCCTGGGAATCTGGAAGATGGAGGAAGACAGGGAAGAGTTGCTACAGCTCTTTCCGTTTCATCTGCGCTCCGAAGCCATCACCTACCTGCACGATATCCGTTCTGAAAGTCGTTCAATTGAATGGCTTTCTACCCGGGTAATGTTGATGGAACTATTGGGGAAAGAGCAGATCATCCTAAACCGGGAAGACGGAAGTCCTTACCTTGTTGACGGAAAAACAAACATAAGCATCTCTCATACAAAAGACTATGCCACCATCCTTTTACACGAGTCGTATGCGGTAGGCATCGACATCGAAACCCGCTCTGAGCGAGTGATCAAAATTTCCGCTAAATTTATTTCCGACGAGGAATATATCGATCCGGAACAAAAAATCGTGCATCAACTGTTACACTGGTCGGCAAAGGAAAGTTTGTTCAAGCTGATGAACGAGCAGGGGATCGACTTTAGGCAACATCTATACATACACCCTTTTACGCCTGCATCAAAGGGCATAATGAAAGCTACTGAGACCAAAACCAAAGAGAACCGGTCATTCTGTCTGCATTACGAAGTTCATCCCGACTATGTACTCACCTGGACTGTCGGAAATTTAAGCAAATGAAAAAACGCCTCCGTGAGTATGTATCTCGCGGAAGCGTTCTTATTATTTAGGTAATCAAACGATAATTACACGTTCAGCGATACTCGCTTGAAGGAAGTCACCGTAAGATCCTTGTTATTTTCTTTCAAAAACTGTTCAATCGTCTTTTTCGGATCTTTTACATACTCCTGTTGGAGGAGCGCGGATTCCTTATAGAACTTCTGCAAGGCACCTTCGGCAATCCTGTCGAGTAGATTTTCGGGCTTACCGGCTTCACGCGCTTTTTCGCGGGCAATTTCAAGTTCCTTTTCTTTCACTTCAGCAGGGATGCTTTCCGCTGTAACGGCAATGGGGTTCATTGCTGCCACCTGCATGGCTATGTCTTTTGCCACCTGCTCTTCCAGGGAAGGTTGATTGAAACCAACAATGGTAGCAAGCTTATTGCCCATATGAATGTAAGATGTCACATAAGGAGCGGTGATATGTTCGTAAAAACCGAGTTCCATCTTTTCTCCTGTAGCGCCAATCTTGTCGGTGATCAACTGTGATACGGTACCGTTGGGCATTTCCACTGCAAGTAGTTCTTCGCGTGTTTCGGGCTTGTTAGCCATAGCTGCATCCAGAATCTGTTGCGTGAGAGCAATAAACTCTTCGTTCTTTGCTACGAAGTCGGTTTCGCATTGTAATGCCACCACAGCTGCAAAATCGCCTGCTGTTGCAGCCAGGACACAACCCTCAGACGCTTCACGGTCTTCACGTTTTGCTGCTACTGCCTGTCCTTTCTTACGGATAATCTCCATTGCCTTGTCGAAATCTCCGTTTGCCTCGTTAAGTGCATTTTTGCAATCCATCATTCCTGCACCGGTCATTTTGCGTAAATGCTGGATATCTGCCATTGTAACTGCCATAGTATATCTTTTTTCCTGTAGTTTACTAATTTTATTCGTCAACCTCTTCGTCCTTCGTGTATTTGCTTACTACGGCTGCCTTCATGGCTTCCGTATCTTCCTTCTTTACACGCTCTTTCTTGGCCGACTTGGTTTTACGTTCCCTGCGTTGCGGTGCATCTTCGTCCTGCTCTTCCGCAGCCGCAGCGTCAGCTTTCTCTATTTTCCGCTCGTCAAGGCCTTCTTTGATCGATTCGCTAATGTACCCGAGGATCAGTTCCACAGCTTTGGCTGCATCGTCGTTGGCAGGAATCACGAAATCAATGTTGGAAGGATCTGAGTTGGTATCCACGATGCCAAATACAGGAATTCCCAGCTTTTCAGCCTCCCTGACAGCAATCTGCTCTTTCATCACATCCACAACAAAAATCGCCGACGGAAGGCGGGTAAGATCTTGTATGGATCCCAATGTTTTTTCAAGCTTGGCTCGCTGACGGGTGACCTGCAGTTTCTCGCGTTTCGACAAGGTGTCGAACGTACCGTCTTTGATCATCTTGTCGATATTGCTCATTTTCTTCACCGCCTTGCGAATGGTAGGGAAGTTTGTGAGCATGCCGCCCGGCCAGCGTTCAATCACATAGGGCATGTTGATGCTCTGTGCTTTTTCTTCGACCACAGGTTTTGCCTGCTTCTTGGTAGCCACGAAAAGAATTTTCTTCCCTGCCTTGGCAATTTGTTTCAGCGCTGCAGCAGCCTCTTCGGTTTTGGCGATTGTTTTGTATAGATCGATGATGTGAATTCCGTTGCGCTCCATAAAAATATAAGGAGCCATCGCAGGATTCCATTTTCTTTTTAAGTGGCCGAAGTGAGCTCCGGCTTCAAGAAGTTGGTCAAATTCTAATTTTGCCATGTTTTGTTTGTTGATTAATTCGTTTACATTCTTTTTCTTAACCGAATCGTAAGGTAAATCACACCTTGTTTATCTGATTGATTCCCGGAATAATGTCCTTACGATTTAGATACTAAACGGAGCGGCCGGCAGAGGCCGCTTTATGTTTATGCGACATCTGTTACAATCGTTGCATACAGGATGCCGGACGGTTGATCCAATACATTAACGTTTCGAGAATTGGAATCTCTTTCTTGCTTTGGGCTGTCCCGGCTTTTTGCGCTCTACCACACGAGGATCGCGGGTCATGAAGCCTTCTGCTCTCAGTGCCGGTTTATCTTCGGGGTTGATCTTCACCAATGCACGCGCAATTCCCAGTCTGGCTGCCTCCGATTGCCCTTTGTATCCGCCGCCGTCAAGGTTGATGCGGATATCGTACTTATCCGACACGTTAAGCTTGTTTAACGGTTGTTTTACAATGAACTGAAGGATAGAAGAAGGGAAATAGCTTTCCAGTTCGCGTTTGTTGATGACGATCTTGCCTGTCCCTTCGGTCACGAATACACGGGCTACAGCTGCTTTACGTCTTCCTATTGCATTTACTGCTTCCATCTTTATTATTTTAGCGTATTAATATCAAGTTTTTTGGGTTTCTGTGCCTGGTGCGGATGTTCAGTTCCGGCATAGACAAACATGTTGGTTAGGATAGCATCTCCCAGCTTATTCTTAGGCAGCATCCCCTTCACAACCTTTCTAAAAAGCCTGTCCGGTCCTTTTCTCATCAGATCGGCAGGCGTATATTCGCGTTGACCGCCCGGATAGCCTGAATAACGATAGTAAATGCGATCTGTCCATTTGCTCCCCGAAAGTTTCACCTTGTCGGCATTCAGGATGATCACGTTGTCACCGCAATCAACATGCGGGGTAAAGCTCGCTTTGTACTTTCCTCTCAGCAGCTTGGCTACTTTTGAACAGAGACGTCCCAGAGGCTGATCGGTAGCGTCAATTTCAACCCATTCTTTTTTAGCCGTTTCTTTATTGACGGAAATGGTTTTATAACTTAGTGTATCCACTTTTGTTTGTAGTTTAATTAGTAAATAATTGTAAAGCAGACTTACTTTGCTTCCTCTTTTTGTCTTGCTAAGGGACATAAAGGCAAATAAAAAGCTATAAATCAAACTTTTAATTGACAAAAACTAATAATCGGACTGCAAAGTTACAATAATTCAGTTTATTAACAAAGAGTTTAAGACGATTTTCTTTTCGGGGAAATTATTTTTTTACGACATAGATTCATAAAAAATCGTGGGCAGGTATTGTGATGTTACAAAAATATTGTATCTTTGCACCCGTAAAAAGA
>NZ_DCEN01000038.1:15398-51360 GCF_002316955.1 Proteiniphilum sp. UBA1028 | reverse complement strand
TTTTTTATTTTTGAGCAACGAAGGAGACGGCGTCGTCCTCCAGTCCCAGCTCACCCATATCAATCAGGAAACGGACGACACGGATTACCTTATCCGTGTCGCCATCCGCAACAGAATCAACCAGATCGTTTATCCTGCGCGGCTGCTCTTTGGACAGAGACTCCTTCAGTCGTCCTTCGATCTGACGAAACTCACAGTTCGACAAACCTGTTTCATTTCTTTTCAGACAGACATCGCATCTGCCACAGTCTTTCGGGTTTTTCTCGCCAAAATAGATCAGCAACATCCTGCTTCTGCAAACTGCGTCTTCCTCCACATATCCGATCATGGAATAGATCCTTTTCTCAAAACGCTTCTTCCGCTCTTCGTATACCTCCCTGGGTATGGTCACAAACTGCACCTCTTCGCGGGAAGTGGTAAATACGATAAAAGGCGTTTTTTTCTGAGGTATGTAACGGATGTAGCGCATACGGGATAACGAAATGAGCATTTCAGCAATTTCTTTTCTGTTTTTACCGGTTCTGACAGCGAGCATCGACTCATCAATGTACACATCGTCCGAAAACACGCCTGTATAGTTTCGCAAAATTGTATGCAACAGCTCATCAGCATCTTTTTCGAGATGGAGGGTATACATTTCGTCGCGGTAGATCAGAAAACGGATTCGCGAGCGTAGGTCGATCTCTTCGGTATACTCAATGTAGCCGGCCAACTCCAAAATCTTCAATGCATGATGCGTCTGCAGGAAAGGAAGTTTGAAAGACAAACAAAATTCATGCAGGCTGAAATCATACACATCGTTGTACCCTGCTCCCACAGCCACCTGATAATAATTACCCAACGCTTCATATACCCGCAGGATGAAATCCCGACCCGGGAATGAGTCTGCTATTCTTTTCTTCAGCTTGGCGCTGTCGGCAGCCGTATAGAGAATGACTGAGTAAGAGCGCCCTCCGTCACGCCCGGCGCGCCCGGCTTCCTGAAAATACTCCTCCAGAGAATTGGGCAGATCCATGTGAATCACCGTCCGCACATCGGGCTTATCGATACCCATTCCGAAAGCATTGGTCGCCACAATAACCCGGCACTCATCTAGCTTCCAGGCATTCTGCTTGTGGATTTTTTCCTCGTGAGAGAGACCTGCGTGGAAAAAGTCGGCTGCAAAACCGGCTTTTCGGAGCAGGAGGGAAATCTCTTTGGTTTGCTTTCTGCTGCGTACATAGACAATGGAGGCCCCTTGCACGGTTTGAAGGATATGAACCAGCTCAGCCAGCTTATTGTCGGCATTCCTCACCACATACGAGAGATTATCCCTGGCAAAGCTTTTTTGGAAAACATTTTTCTCCTTGAATGACAGCTTCTCCTGAATATCGTCCACCACCTCATGGGTGGCCGTGGCGGTGAGCGCAAGCAGGGGAACACCCTCCAGGAGGCGTCGAATGTCGGAAATCTTCAGATAGGAGGGACGAAAATCGTACCCCCATTGAGAAATGCAATGCGACTCATCCACCACCAGCAGGCAGACATCCATAGCCTGCAGCTTCGTGATAAAGATATCGGACGAAAGGCGCTCGGGGGAGACATAAAGGAATTTATAATCGCCAAAGATACAGTTCTCAAGCGTGGTGATGATCTCGTCGCGCGACATGCCGGAATATACTGCGGCCGCCTTTATTCCACGCTCCCGCAGGTTATCCACCTGGTCTTTCATCAACGATATGAGCGGCGTTACCACCAGACAGATCCCTTTCATGCCCATGACGGGTACCTGAAAAGTAAGAGACTTACCCCCGCCGGTAGGCATCAGCCCCAGTGTATCCCTCCCCTCCCATACCGACTGGATGATCTGCTCCTGCAGAGGCCGGAAAGAGGAATACCCCCAATAGTCATACAATATCTGGTGAAACAATTCCGTTTGCATAGGCAAGCGCTTGCTCGGTCATCCCCGTATATCTTTGATCATGAGCTGAGTGAACGACTTCCCCCCATGGGTGTTTTCCTCAATGGTATAACAGATATCCACCGGCTGGCCTGATTTGATTCGCTGATAAAAATCCTGTTGACTGAAGGCTATGCCGGGCATGGACATCTCTGTAGTATGATCGATTACCTCCAGCTTGATATGGCGAAACCCCTTACCCACAAGCTTGCTGCTTCCAGCATCACGCACATCTTTGGTAAGGAAAACCGGATTCTCATTTTCAGGGCCAAAAGGATTGAACAAATCAAGTCCCTCAACGAAGGCAGGGGTTATCTGCGAGAAAGTGATCTCTGCATCGACAGTGATCTGGGGGAGCATCATCCCCGCCTCTATACCGTCGAAAGAAAGCGTATTGAAGCGGTCGATAAATTCCCCGAGATGCTCTTCCCGCAATGTTAATCCTGCAGCATAGGTATGCCCGCCAAAGTTTTCCAGTATGTCGCGACACGACTCAATTGCTTTGTACACATCGAATCCGGGCACAGAACGCGCCGATCCCGAGATCATATTGTTGGATTTGGTAAGCACCACCGCTGGACGATAGTACTTCTCTGTCAACCGCGAGGCAACGATACCCACAATACCTTTATGCCATGTTTCATCATAGAGCACAATGCTTTTCTGACGTTTTATGTCGATATGATTTTCGATATACTCAAGCGCCTCGTCGGTAATCCTTTTATCCAGCTCCCTCCTGTCTTCGTTGTACTTGTCAATATTCTTGCTTTTCTCTCTGGCCGTTGTCATATCGTTCACCAGCATCAGGTCTACAGCCTCCTTCCCGTTCATCATTCTGCCTGAGGCATTGATCCGCGGACCAATTTTAAAGACGATGTCGTTGACAGTAATCTGCTTCCTATGAAGCCCGCAAATCTCAATAATTCCTCGTAAGCCGAAGCTGGGATTTGAATTGAGCTGCTTCAACCCGTAATAGGTCATTACGCGGTTCTCGCCCGTGAGAGGGACGATGTCGGATGCAATGCTTACAGCCACCAGGTCGAGAAGCGGCTCGATATCGGAAAAAGGATAACCGTTACGCTGGGAGAATGCCTGCACCAGTTTAAAACCGACGCCGCATCCCGACAGCTCTTCGTAAGGATAGACAGAATCGGCTCTTTTAGCGTCTACAACCGCCACAGCGTCGGGCAGACGGTCGTCAGGCATGTGATGATCACAAATGATGAAGTCGATGCCTTTTTCTTTGGCATAAGCGACTTTGTTCACCGCTTTAATACCGCAATCGAGAGAGACTATGAGCTTTACGCCCGTATTCACGGCATAATCGATTCCCTGAAACGAAATGCCGTACCCTTCATCGTACCGGTCAGGAATATAATAATCAATATTATTGGTAATTCCCCGAAAGAACTTATACACCAGCGCTACTGCTGTCGTACCATCCACATCATAATCCCCGTAAACAAGGATTCGCTCTTTATCACCGAGAGCCTTCTCAATTCTCCGGATTGCTTTTTCCATATCGGGCAAGAGAAAAGGGTCGTGCAAATCTTCCAGTCTGGGATAGAGAAACCGCGTCGCTTCTTCGGCTGTCTCCATACCCTTGTTCACAAGCAGTTCAACAAGGACGGGGTGTAAGTTTAATTCTTTCGCTAATTCATCTTTTATCTTTTCTTGGTCGGTTGATAGGGTTGAATAATTCCATCTGTAAGTCATTTATATCGTTTTTTTTCTTCTCTCCCAGGTCCCGAATCAGCTTCGGGAAAGCTCCGGTCCTCCGTCGTGTATAGAGGCCATGCAGAATCTCAGTAGTGGCATATACACACCACTCCGAAGTTGTAAAGGTAGTATTATTTTTTTGATTCCGGGAATTTCAACCATAAATAATCATCTTTCGGCAGAGCTGTTCAGACAAAGGCATTTTCAAATCTTATTCGTACCTTTGCACCTTAAAATCAACGGAAGAGAAGAATGGAGATCGCAGCATTGGTTTCTGGGGGAGTAGACAGTTCGGTAGTGGTACATCAGCTAAAAGAGATGGGCTACGACCCTGTGATCTATTACATCAGGATAGGGATGGAGGACAAGGATGGTTATATTGATTGTCCTTCGGAAGAAGATATTGAGATTGTGACGTACATCGCCAAAAAATACGGCTGCCGTTTTGAGGTTGTGTCGCTGCACGAAGAGTATTGGGAAACGGTGGTAAAATATACCATCGATTCGGTGAAACGTGGGTTGACACCCAACCCGGATATGATGTGCAACAAGCTGATCAAATTTGGTGTTTTTGAACAAAAGTGGGGACATCTGTTCGACAAGATTGCCACTGGACATTATGCCACCACCACAGAGCAGGATGGGCTCACCTGGCTTTCTACAGCCAGGGACCACGTGAAAGATCAGACCTATTTTCTGGGACAGATCAGCTATGTACAGGTTTCAAAGCTGATATTCCCTATTGGACATCTGTTGAAGTCGGAAGTACGCTCCATTGCTACCAGAGAAAAATTGCCCTCGGCACAACGCAGAGACAGCCAGGGAATCTGTTTCCTCGGCAAGGTGAACTACAATGATTTCATTGAACGTTACCTGGGCAAAAAAGAAGGGCTCATTGTGGAGCTGGAGACGGGCAACATTTTGGGCAAGCACCAGGGATTCTGGTTCCACACCATTGGCCAGCGCAAAGGGCTTGGCTTGAGCGGTGGTCCCTGGTTTGTGATCAAAAAGGATGTGAACCGCAATATAGTTTATGTCTCAAAGGGATATGACACAAAACATCAATACGGCGAGGTGATCAATCTACAGGGGTTCGACTTCATCACGAAGGACCTTTGGGGTGATTTTAACGATGAAAAGGAAATCACATTTAAAATCCGCCACACACCTGAATTCACCAAAGGGAAAATCTCCAGAGTCGGTGATATGTACCGCATACATTCTCATGCGCCGATACAGGGTATTGCCGCGGGCCAGTTCGGGGTGGTGTATGACAAGGAAAGTCATCTCTGCCTGGGTAGCGGAATGATAATCTGACAAACAAACAATCAGCTTTTTGCAGTTTTTCGCTGCATTTAATTATCTTTGTCATGCAAATGAAACCTGTTATGAATAGAGTTCTCCTGGCATGTGCAGTTTTCGGGCTGTTGTCCATCTCAAAGGTGTCCGCTCAGTTTGAAGGAACCGTTGGCATGGGCATACATGCCGGGTACGGAGCCGGGATAAGCAGCCCGGGTGTGGGAGCACATCTGCATTACTATCACACAAACAACGTTCGGTTTGTCCCCTCTTTCAGTTATTTTCCTGAGCGCAAAGGAACAGGTATGTGGATGGCAGATGCTGATGCACACTATCTCCTTCCTGTCTCCATTACAGCCTCCCTGTACCCGATAGCAGGGATCCATTATTCGAACTGGAAATATAGTGCCGGACAAGCCAGCGAAATGCTCGTGGAGGAATGGACGAAACATCGTGCTGGAATCAATCTGGGCCTTGGATTTCAGCACGACATTGCCTATCGGGTACGAGCCAATTTCGAGTTGAAGTACCAGTTTATCAAAGATTATTCTCAGGTGGTTTTTATGGCCGGATTTGGTTTTTGGCTCTGAATACCTTGTATCACGCATCCCAGTTCCCGTGTCACATGTCTTGATTCTTGCATCTTATGTCTTGACTTGACTCTAATTTTTTGACAAATGAAAGATTTCATCACCAACGAAATAAAAAATGAAATTGCCGTTCTGGTCGGGTTGATCACACCCGATCAGAACGAAGAAAAGGTAAATGAATACCTCGACGAACTGGCATTTTTGGCTGAAACGGCGGGGCTGGCACCCGGAAAACGTTTTGTGCAACGGCTCGATATGCCCAACAGCGTCACGTTTGTGGGCAAAGGGAAGCTGGAGGAGATTGAGGCATATGTAAAAGAGGAAGAAAACGAAGTAGGCGTGGTTATATTCGATGATGAGCTGTCGGCAAAACAACTCCGTAACATCGAAAAGGAACTACAGATCAGAATCATGGACCGGACAAGCCTGATTCTCGACATCTTCGCCATGCGTGCCCAAACAGCCCATGCTAAAGTACAGGTGGAACTGGCGCAATATCAATACCTGCTCCCCAGACTCACGCGGATGTGGACCCACCTTGAACGGCAGCGGGGCGGCGGGGGGACCATCATGCGCGGGCCGGGCGAAACACAACTGGAGACCGACCGGAGGATCATTCTCGATAAAATATCCCGTCTGAAACAGGAATTAAAGGATATCGACAAGCAGAAAACCGTGCAACGTAAGAACCGGGGGAAACTGGTGCGGGTCGCCTTGGTGGGATACACCAACGTGGGCAAATCGACCCTGATGACACTTCTCAGCAAAAGCGATGTATTTGCGGAAAACAAGCTGTTTGCGACCCTCGACACCACAGTGCGTAAGATGACCATTCAAAATCTCCCGTTCCTGCTTACCGACACCGTGGGATTCATCCGCAAATTACCCACGCACCTGATTGAATCATTCAAATCGACCCTCGATGAAGTACGCGAAGCAGACATCCTCCTGCATGTGGTGGATATCTCCCACCCCGCATTCAGGGAACAGATTGAAGTGGTAGAGAAGACCCTCTTCGAGATCGACGACACCGAGAAACCGGTCATCCTCCTGTTCAATAAAATTGATGCTTTCACACACGTGGTAAAGGACGAGGATGACCTCACCCCAAAAGTGCGGGCGAACTATACTCTCGAAGAACTCAAACAGACATGGTTAGGCAAAATGAACAACAAGGACACCATCTTCATTTCAGCCAAAGAAAAAGAAAACATTGATGCCCTGAAGCAGCTTCTTTACGACAAAGTGAAAGAGATCCACATCACCCGTTTTCCTTACAACGACTTTTTATATCAGCAATACGAGGAAGATGATGATAAATAAAAAGCAACCAAAATCAGCTCAACCGACAAAGTTTTTCATTCAGCGCAATAACAGCCTCTTCGTAATGCTCTCGCTTGATCACAAACTGCATGTTCACCTGCATCAGTGACTGAGCAAAGCTTTCGATGTTGATATTCCTCTCAAAGAGGGCTTGGGATGCCCTGTACAGAAATCCGGGAATGGCAATGTTCGTACCCATGACACAGACAATGGCCATTGGCTCAGCGGTCACCTGGCAAAACACCTCGCTCAGTACTTTGATAAGTTCCTTGCTCTTTTCGTTGTCCCAGACAACCATCGTGATGGAGTTGGCGTTGGTCGATTTGAGAATGTAGCTCACGTTGTACTTCATGAAATAGTGCATGATGCGCCCATCAAAACCCACTTCACCCACCATCATGGGGTCATGCACCTCGATGGCAATTACTTTCCGTGATCCGGAGACAATCTCCACACGCGGTTCCGGGGAGACATAATCGTGAGAGATCAGGGTTCCGGGATGCTCGGGCTCAAATGTATTTTTAATGCGGATATCGATGCCGGCCAGCTCCAGTGGCTTGGCAGCTTTGGGATGAATAGCCTCCATGCCGATATCGGCAAGCTGATCGGCAATGATATAATTGGTATGTCCTACGGGAATACTGTTCTCCACGCCCACAATCTTCGGGTCTGCGCTCGACAGGTGATATTCCTTATGAATGACAGCCTCTCCGGCTTTCACTTCCACGGCGATCTTGCTGAACGTGACCTCGCTGTATCCCCGGTCAAAAGCCCGCATAATCCCTTCGGTTCCCTTGGTGTAGCCGGTAGCGACACAAAGTACTTTGCTAAAATCAATTTCTTTAAACTCTTTGCGGATCCGTTCATCTATGGTGAGCGGCTCATTGTCATTAAACCCGCACAGATCAATAAAGCGGGCATTGATACCATTGTTATTCAAGATGTTAACAGAGTTCCACCCCGAGTGTGCCTCGCCGAGGGATGCCAGTATCTCCCGTGCGGCAAGGTGTATATCGGTACGGTTCACATAACCCGAGGCCAGCACTTTTCCTAAACTATAGAGCAGTGTCTTGGCCTGATCAATCCGGAAGCGGATAAAGTCGCGTGCTTCCTTCAGGTCGAGACCGTAATCGGCAAAGCCATCGTTGATCAGTAGCAACCGTTGACAGAAGGAATCCAGCGCACTGCTATAGTCCTCTCCGTTTAGAAACTTATTGTAGATGCCCGGCTCTCCGGTTTTTTTATGCTCCAGCAGCCAGTTAGTCACATTGTTGTATGCCGAAACCACAAAAATTCGGTTATACAGTTCATCGCCTCTTCGATTTCCAATGATGATGTTTTGCAAAACGTCCTGAAACTGGGACATGGAGGTGCCTCCTATTTTTTCGACTGTCAGCATTTTTGATAAATGGATTTTTAATTTTTACAACCTGAAAAGTACAACTCCGAAAAGTACGCTTTCTCTGCGCGCAAAGATAAATGATTTATTTTGATCTTAAAACTGTTTCAACGCACGATAAACCTTATGAATAGGCAACCCCATCACGTTAAAATAGGAACCCTCTATCTTCTCAACGGCCACATAGCCGATCCACTCCTGCACGCCATAGGCACCAGCCTTATCCAAAGGGTCATAATGGGAGATATAATAACCGATCTCTTCGTCACTCAGCGAGCCAAAAGTGACGTAGGCGGTATCCGAGAAACTTAGTTGCTTCACGGACGTGGTAAAGCAAACCCCCGTAATGACACGGTGCCGCTTTCCCGCCAGAGCACGCAACATCCTGGCGGCCTCATCCTGATCTTCCGGCTTGCCGAGAATGGCTCCGTTGAGCAGAACAATTGTGTCGGCCGTTATCAGCAACTCGCCTTCTTTCAGGGCAGGCAGGTAAGCCGCTGCTTTTTTACAAGCCAGGAATTCTGCCACCTCCTCGTGAGGCAGTGAATCCGGATAGGACTCGTCTACATCTGGAAGTATACGCATCTCATACTCCACATCGATGCCCGCAAGCAGCTCTTTCCTTCGCGGTGAGTTGGAGGCAAGAATAATTCTGTAGCCGGTCAGTTGCATAGCGACAGGCGTATCCGGGTTAATTTCGCCATCAGGGCTTCCAGCTGATCCAACGGCAGCATGTTGGCTCCGTCAGATCTGGCATTTTTGGGGTCGGGATGTGTTTCGATGAATAATCCGTCGACACCTACTGCTATTGCTGCTTTGGCGATGGTTTCAATGAGCTGCGGCTGACCTCCCGTGACACCCGATGACTGGTTGGGCTGTTGCAGGCTGTGCGTCACATCCATCACCACTGGGAAGCCGAATGTTTTCATTTGAGGAATAGCGCGAAAATCCACGATCAGGTCGCCATAACCAAAAGTGGTCCCCCTCTCGGTCAACAGGACATTGCGATTGCCACTATCTGTCACCTTCTGGGCAGCAAACTTCATTGCATCGGGCGACAGGAACTGCCCCTTTTTGATGTTTACCGCCCTCCCGGTCTTTGCTGCAGCAGTCAACAACTCGGTCTGACGGCACAGGAAAGCAGGAATCTGCAAGATATCCACATATTCAGCAGCCATGGCGGCTTCGTGACTCTCATGAATATCGGTTACCGTGGGAATACCAAAGGTATCGTTCACCTTGCGGAGGACCTTCAGCGCTTTCTCATCTCCGATACCGGTAAACGAATCCACCCGCGAACGGTTTGCCTTCCGGAATGATCCTTTAAACACATAGGGAATGCCCAGAGCATCGGTAATGCCTTTTACTTTCTCCGCGATCCTCAATGCCATCTCTTCGGATTCAATAACACAGGGCCCGGCCAGCAGAAAAAAATTATCTGATTGTAAATAGGAAAGATTCATTCTTATATATTTTGCATGTTTGCCTGTAACACAGACTAAATTCTGTTTGTCGTGTACACAGGCTGCGGTTACTTTAATTTCTTTGGAGAGAAATAGATCATGAGATCGAATGCTCAGCTTCAACCTGTTTTTTACAGGGTACAAAGATAAATGTTTTGTACTATTTATTTGCTTTTGATCAACCAAATAAGATACTACCATGCAAGAATAATATAAATCTGAGAAATGTTAATGCAAGATTTGAACAAATACACGCGGAGGTTTAATTCAATCATCGAATTCGACCATCCGGATGCTCCGGAACGCTTGCAGCTCTGGAGAAGCTATTCTCCCCGCGTAGCAGAACACAAGACGAAAAATTATTTGTTATTATTATCTTTGCAGAAAAAAGATGATTCTCGATCTCTGTCCCTCCCCCGCCCTCTATCCATACTACCAGAAAGAAAACGATACGGTCATTGTGGTTGATGTCTTCAGGGCTTCTGCCACCATATGCGCCATGCTTCACAACGGAGCAGCAGCAGTAATTCCTGTACCCGATATTGAACAGGCAAAACACTATAAGGCGGCTGGCTTTCTGGTGGGTGCGGAACGAAAAACCCGCAAATGTGATTTTGCCGATTTCGGCAACTCTCCCTTCGACTACAAACCGGAGATTGTGGCCGGCAAGGAAGTTGTGTTTACTACCACCAACGGCACCATGGCCATAGAAATGGGGCAGGAGAGCAAGCATTTGTTCATCGGAACATTTTCCAACATCGACGCCCTGGCAGACAAATGCATGGAATCATCGGAGCGGATTGTCGTACTATGTGCAGGGTGGAATAACCGGGTAAATGTGGAGGACACCCTTTTTGGAGGTGCTTTCGCAGAACGATTATCGGAAAAAGCTGATATCACTCTCGGTTCCGACGCAGTCAGGATAGCCCTGACCTTGTGGCAACAGGCCAAAAGCGATCCACTGGCTTACCTGCGGCAGAGCGATCATCACCAACGGCTCATCGACAATGGTGCAGAAGGCGACGCAGCCTTCTGCCTGCGGGAAAACACCACGACGGTGGTACCGGGCTACCTCAAAGAGGAGAAGAAGCTCAGGAGACAATAACTGAGCACACGACCGAACAATGTTAATCCTACTGTGACTGCCTTCTTCCCAAGCTGTCACTCATCCCAGTCAAATTCACCGAAGTCGATTGACCCGGCAAACTGATCCAAGTCACGCCGCTCCTTCTTGGTGGGGCGCCCTGTACCCCGCTGGCGATCGACAAAGCCGCTTATTTTATTCAACTCCAGTAATTCATATTCTTCGGGGGATGTTATATTCTCCATAAATTGCGGAACCATCTTCGCCCCCATCCGCTTGTCCGCCAGGGCAAGCACCTTGAACGAAAAGGTAACAGGAGGCTTGCGCACCTGAATGACCTCACCGGCGCGGATATTTCTGGAAGGCTTCACCGGTACATTGTCGATCATTACACGCCCTTTTTTGCATGCCTCTGAGGCAATGGTGCGTGTTTTAAAAATCCGTACGGCCCACAACCATTTATCTATGCGTACTTCATCCATTACAAAATAAATAACTGATGATCTTTTATGAATTACGATACAATAAGCTACTTATTGTTATATTGATTCATCGTGATATTGATCCCGGAGAGACAAAAACTACGAATGATCTCGGTAGCTGTTTCTATTCGTTCCGGGAGCTGCCGCTTTTCCTCGTCGGAAAATTCCTCCAACACATAATTAACCTGCGCTCCCCGTGGGAAGTCATTGCCAATGCCAAACCGAAGACGGGGGTAATTCTGTCCGATCAGGTCCTGAATGTGCTTCAGCCCATTGTGCCCCGCATCGCTCCCCTTCGATTTGAGCCGCAATGTACCAAAAGGCAGCGCCAGGTCATCGACCACCACCAACAGGTTTTCTGTCCTGATCTTCTCCTTCTGCAACCAATAACGGACGGCATTGCCACTCAAGTTCATAAAGGTAGAAGGTTTGAGAAGAATCAGCGACTTATTTCTGAGCCGCATCTCAGACACAAAACCATAACGGCGGTCCTCAAAAACAGCATTGGACGCTTTTGCAAAAGCGTCCAACACCATAAATCCAATATTGTGGCGGGTTAGCTCGTAATCGGATCCGATGTTTCCCAATCCCGCAATCAAATACTTCATTGACTAACTCATTGATTATTCTGCTTTGGCAGCCGCACCTCTGGCAGCACGCGTCAATTGCACGCGGCAAACTACGGCATTCTTGGCATTCAGTATCTCCAGGTCTTCGAAACTCAACTGCCCTACTTGTATCGATTTGCCCAGTTCCAGCTTTTCAACATTTACCACCAATTCTTCGGGTAATTTTGCGGGCAATGCTTTTACTTTCAGTTTACGGATATCGAGCGACAGCTTACCTCCGGCTCTTACACCAGCAGCAAGACCTTCCAGGCGTACCGGGATCTCAATCACCACGGGTACATTTTCAAATACATGCAGGAAGTCGATATGCAGAATGGTATCTTTTACCGGGTGAAACTGCACATCTTTCACGACTGCTGTTATTTTTTTCTTTCCGAGATCGAGATCCACCAGAAATACTTCGGGGGTGTATATCAAATTACGGACATCACCGCTTTTTACGACAAAGTTCAGGTTCTCTTCATTGTGGCCGCCGTAAACCACGCAAGGGATCAGGCTCTCACTACGATATGCCCTTGCCGCTTTCTTCCCGAAATCATCTCTGATCTCGCCTTTTAGTCCAAATGTCTTCATTTTTTAATTGTTGTTTGTGTTACTCAAAATAAAGCTGCTTTCTTTATTTCCCATCACACGGGAGCTTTCAAAAAAGCGGCGCAAAGTTAGTGATTTTCTTTTTATTGCACAATCTTTATCTCGCTCTTTTTTTCAGATCTTCTATCCGTATGCTCATCAACCGCCCTATTGGCTTGTCACCCCTGTAGGTGATGATCCGCATGATATCTGCATCTTTCGGCACCCTAAGTGCTTCGCTGTACTTCGGGTAAAAATTGTCGGGCGTGGAAGCATCGAAGCTGGTATAAATATCCAGTCCTTTAATCTCCGGCGTAAGGGTCACATAGTAGGCATCTCCCTCTTTTTTTACAGATACAACGGGATCGTACATGGCCGGCGAATATTTGGTTTCAGCATAGCCGAACCGCACAAAATGATCTTCGGTCTTCATGATGAACCGGTCCCAGTCCTTCTTCGACGCGGGCGACCATAATGATTCGGACACCGCAAAACCACGTGGCCAGGTCATATACTCGGCCTGACGGATATTGTATACCTGCTCGGTCCACAGGTTGGCCTGACCACCGAGGATATATTTTGCATTTGCACCATCCGGGACAGGATCAAACTGATAAGTTCTGCTTAGTCGCAAGCTGCTGTAAACACGGGGATCGGTGGAAAGATCGCCCTGCATCAGGTCAATATAAACATAGTTGCTGGGGCTCATCACCACATAATGTCCCGAGTTGGAAGCCTCTATCCCGTACTGAACACCCCGCCAGCTCATCAGCGCGGTGGTTGAGGTTATCCCCCCTTCCAGGATCTCATCCCATCCCATCATCTTTTTGCCTTTGTCCAGAATAATCTTTTCCACCCTTTTGCCGAAATAAGACTGTACGGCAGCCATATCTTTTAACCCTTCACGCTTCATCAGCTGCTTCACGTCGGGACTCTTTTCCCAAAAGGTGTAGGGAGCCTCATCGCCACCCGTGTGAATATACTCAAACGGGAAGAGATCGGCAATCTCCTCAATTACCTTATCCATAAACTCATACACTTTCTCACTGGCCGGATTAAGGGTGTTCTCGTAGATGGCGGCAGGACGCCCCCCGGTATTCCAGTCGAGGAAAGGAGCGCCTGTACGCACGAAATGATCGCCACTCCCTGGGAAGCAGGCCAACTCCGGATAGGCAGCCAGCACAGCCGAACTATGCCCCGGCACATCAATTTCGGGCATCACCCGGATATTGCGCTCCATGGCATACCGCACCACCTCTTTAACCTCTTCCTGTGTATAGTAACCTCCATAGCTCCTGGGAGCATCGGGATCAGGTTGTGAGAAACCGCCAAACCATCCAATCTGTTCCGTACGCCATGCACCAATCTCCGTCAGCCTGGGCAGGCTTTTGATCTCGATACGCCATCCCTCGTCATCGGTCAGGTGCCAATGAAACATGTTGTATTTGTATTTCACCATGTTGTCGAGATACTGCTTTACCTCGTCCACCGTAAAGAAATGGCGGGCCACGTCAAGCATCATCCCTCGCCATCCCACCCTCGGGTAATCCGTAACCTCCACAAGGGGTACCTGCCACAATACATTCTCAATCCTCTTGTTGCTCTCTATTTGCGGAGGAAGCAACTGGAAGAGGGTCTGAACGCCATAGAGTAAGCCAGCCGGCTTATTGGCTCTGATGGTAATCTTTTGCGATGTTACATTCAGCGTATAACCTTCCTCGCCAAGAACGGAATCGGTCTTCTTGTTCAAGGATAGTTCAATATCGCCGCTGGTTTTATCCTTACGCACGGTTATCTTTTTCCCGGGTGCGTGCGACAGTTTTTCCTTCAACAAACCGGTCACATAGGCTGTTTCCTTTCCTGACGGAATCGAAATAACCACTTCGTCGGGCAACACATAATATCCGCCCTTTTCCAAAAGTGAGACTGGTTCCGGAATAATGGAGATGCTCCGCTCGGCCTGCTGGGCAAAACCGGCTATCCAGCACAAAACAAGTGCCAGGGTGATCATGCTTCGCTTCATTTATTAAATATATTTTTTTTGTTTCGGCAAATCTACAAAATATTTTCGTAATTCTTGCATAAATTCATCCAACCAATATCATTTTCAAATAATTCCTGCCAGATATCTCTCTTTTGTTATCTTGCCCCTTAACCCACAATGTGTCTTTCGATGGACACTGGCTATACCTGAACTGGCATCCCTTATTACCCCCTTATATTTAAATGAAGGATTATAAAGAGACACCGAAGCAGGTACGGGCTATATATAGACAAAAACCGATGCAAGTGTGGAGAGAGAGTGTGTGTAAAGCGAACACGGGCTGTAGCCCTCCTACCAACAAGATGGAATCCTGCCGAAACCCTTTGCTGTATCTGTTTATCATCACTGTCTCTTTCAAAAAAATTCGGCTTGAGATCGTGTTTGAAATGTCTGGCTACGCTCTAAAGAGGGACGCGCCTGAGGTTAAGGCCTGTGATCATTATCATGAAAGGATCATGAAAGGATACATGTAAAGTGGCTATTCATTTTTATTTCTATACGAAATACCGAAAAAAATAACTACTTTTGCAGTTCCAAAATAAGTTCATTTAAACAATGATAAACAGAAATTTAATTCGTATAAGGATTGTCCAGATCGTTTACGCATGGTACCAAAATACGAATAAGGATTTGCGGAATGCCGAAAAAGAACTCCTGTTCGGCCTGCAGAAATCATACGATCTTTACTTTTATCTGCTGCTGCTGATGGTAGAACTAACCAAGGCTTATGAAAACAGGGTGGAGGTAAAACGGAACAAGTATTTGCCGTCAGACGAAGATCTGAATCCCAACACCCATCTGCTCGACAACAAATTCATGCTTCAGCTGAGGGACAACAGACAGTTTCAAAAGCAGCTTGCCGATCGTCCTATGATGTGGGATGCCAACGAATCGTTCGTAAAGACCCTGTTGGATACCATACTATGCTCAGACACCTACAAGGAATACACCGAGATCGCTAATCCCACATACGATGAGGATCGGGAGTTCTGGAGAAAGTCGTTCAAACAATTTATCTATATGAACGAGGAGCTGGACGATATCCTCGAAGACGAATGTATTTATTGGAACGACGATGTGGAGATTGTGCAGACTTTTGTTCTGAAAACAATCAAGAAGTTCTCCGAAGGAAAAGGTGCAAGCCAACCGCTTCTTCCCATGTTTAAAAACGAGGAAGACAAGGAGTATGCCCTCAAACTCCTGCACGACACCATCCTGAACGAAAAAAAATACAGGGAGCTGATCGACAAACACACCGACAAATGGGATTTCGACCGTATCGCATTCATGGACCTCATCATTATGCAGGTAGCTCTTTCTGAGATATTTACATTCGAATCCATCCCGACCAGCGTCTCCCTGAACGAATATATTGAGATTGCCAAATCCTACAGCACCCCCAAAAGCAGTACGTTCATCAACGGAATATTGGATGCCATTGTACAGCAAATAAAAGAAGAAAATCGTATCTTTAAAAATTAATTCTAAGTTATAACTCTAAACATCAAATTGTATGAATATTTTATTACAAGCAGCTCCGGCCGGCGGAATGGGTGGAATGACCAGCACACTGTTAATGATGGTGGCCATTATCGCTGTGTTTTATTTCTTTATGATCCGTCCGCAGCAAAAGAAACAAAAAGAACTGCAGAAAAGTCGTGAGGCAATGAAAGTGGGCGACAAAGTTGTTACCTCAGGCGGCATTCACGGGAGAATCAAGGAAGTGGGTGACACCTGGTTTCTGGTAGAAGTGGCCGATGGTGTGAAAATAAAATTTGAAAAAGCATCGGTTTTTGCCTCTTCGGCCGACGTTACGACGAACTAAACCTTTCTTTTCTATGGGAATAAAGGCTCTCATTCGGAAATGGACACCCAAAGCTGAAGCATATTTCTCCACCTTCCCGTGGAAAAACCTGCTCTTCTTTCTGTTATTCCTTGTGTTGGCCTTTATTTTCTGGTTGATGCTTTTTTTTCAGAAGGAAAACGTGGAAGGGTCTTACCGTATCCCTTTGAAATATACCAACATCCCGGAAGATGTGGTATTTGACCACGTTTTACCGGAATTCATTGAGATAAGTGTTGCCGACAACGGAGTGGAAATGTTCCGGTTGGACATTCGAAAAAAAGACTCTCTCGAAATCAATGTCACGGAAATGCTCGATGGGGGCACGACAGAGCTTCAGGGGGACCAGTATCGACAGCTTATTCGTTCTCAATTATCTCCCAGCACCAACATCCGGGGTTACTATCCAATGAGAATCTCTCTGGCTACTTCCAGGTTAGAAAGTAAGGAACTGCCAGTCCACTTTGATGGGGAGATTACAACTAGCCGCGCCAATCTTGTCCCCGACAGTGTCCTGTTTATTCCGGAGACAGTGATAGCCTATGGCTCCGCCGAGTCACTCAAACAGCTAAAGAGTGCCATTACCGAATATACCCTGTTCAAAAATCTGAAAGCCACCTCTCAACTTCCGATAAAAATAAACCCCGTGAAGGGGGTAAAGTTTGTGCCGACAGAGGTAGAGATCTATATTCCGATTGAAGAATTTACGGAACGCACATTTGAGATTCCAATTACCGCAACCCGTGTTCCGGCGGACCTCGATGTGAAATTTTTCCCTTCGCGCGTAAATGTTTCTTTTTCTGTAACCCTGGAGGAATACAAAAAGATCACGCCCGAAGATTTTGCAATTGAACTCAATTACCGGGATTTTCACGAAAATGAAGGAGGACGGGTGGATCTCGAACTAACAAAAAGGCCGTTATCGGTCAACAACATACGGATTTCCCCCTCTTCCGTAGAGTTTCTTTTTGAAAACAAATCCGGGCGATGACTTCGCCAGGAAAGATACACATAATCAGTCTTGACACCCTTATTTGAATGATTACAATCGGCGTTACGGGAGGCATGGGGAGCGGCAAATCGGTGGTTTGCGACATTCTCCGCGTGCACGGCATTCCTGTCTACGACGCCGACAGAGAAGCCAAAGAGCTCAACGACAATTCTCCTGTCATTCGTGAAGAGATTATCCGTCAGTTCGGAGAAGAATTGTACCGGGATGGGAGGCTCGACCGCAAAGCATTTGCCTCTGTTATCTTTCAGGACGAACGTAAGCTGGCAATAGCGAATGCGATCATTCATCCGGAGCTGGCAAAACATTTTCTGGGGTGGTGCGTAAGACAGCAGCATCATTCCGTCGTGGCAATCGATGCCGCTCTGCTTTTTGAAGCGGGATTCAACAAGTGGCTTGACAAGGTAATCACTGTCTATGCACCCAAAGATCTTCGCTTGCAGCGAACTATCGCGCGCGACCAGTCGACCGCAGACCACGTAGAGGCCCGCATGAACCGGCAGATGCCGGAAGAGGAAAAGATCAGGCGTTCTGATTTTATTATCTATAACGACAACCAGCATTCGCTGATCCTGCAGGTTGCAGAGCTGCTGCTAAAGCTTCGTGAATAAGTTGTTTTTTTAGAAATTTACCTGTATATTTGCAGACGTAAAGTTTAGGCTATACATTTAAATATCAAAGCTATGATAGAAAAAATCGGTATCAACGCCGGAAAAGTATGGACCGTGCTGGATGAAGAAGGACGTCAGAAAGTGAAAGATGTTAAGAAAACGACGAAATTAACCGACAAAGACCTTTATGCAGCAATCGGCTGGCTAGGAAGGGAAGGGAAAATTACGCTGGAAGAAATAGAAAAAGAACTCTACATTTCGTTGAGCTAACGTTCCTTTACCCTAAAAAGGAAGAATGTACAAAGCTGTCACTGCGACAGCTTTTTTTTCGATTTTGCAGAACGCAACCAATTTCATCTCACCTCTTAGCCTAAAAGTCGACACGATGATGGAGAACAAACAGTTATTCCGGCAATTAGCCAGGCTGTTCCCCAAGGAACAATTGTTTACCGATGAATTGTCACGTCTTACAAAAGGAACCGATGCGGGATTGTACCGTCTCATCCCCAAGATAATCGTAAAAGTAAACAGCGAAGAGGAGATGATGCGCCTGTTGCTATTTTGCAACAAGGAAAGAATCCCGGTCACTTTTAAAGCGGCCGGAACCAGCCTCAGCGGGCAAACCGCTTCTGACTCCATTCTGATCGAGGCCGGTGAGGGTTTTTCCTTTTCAGCCATCGCGGATAACGGCACCACGGCTACTTTTGGCTGCGGGATGACAGGAACTGCAGCAAACCGAATACTGATACCTTATCAGCGTAGGTTAGGGCCAAAGCCGGCATCGATCAATTCGGCTAAAATAGGTGGCATCATCGCCAACAATGCCAGCGGATCGAGCTACGGCATCCGCCACAACAGCTATCATACCGTAAAGTCCATGCGAATAATTTTTGCAGACGGTTCCCTCCTCGACACGGGCGATAGTGATAGCTGCCACACATTTGCATCCACACACCCGCAACTTATTGACGAGATCACACAGCTGCATCGCGATGCAACAGGCAATGAGGTTATCCGCAACAGGATTGCCCATAAATTTCAATTGAAAAACACCTGCGGTTACGGAGTGAATGCACTGATCGATTTTGAAGATCCGGTTGAGATCCTTCAGCACCTCCTGATAGGTTCTGAAGGAACACTCGGATTTGTATCACAGGTTACGTTCGAGACCGTGCACGATGCCCCGCTGAAAGCAGCGGCCATGGCTTATTTTTCCAATCTTCGCGATGTAAGCGATGCCATTATCCCACTCCGTAAATGTCAGGTGAGCGCGGCAGAACTAATGGACCGGAACGCATTGCGCGCCGTAGAGGGTAAACAGGGCATGCCGGAGGAACTAAAATCGCTACCGGAAGGAGCTGCAGCACTGCTTATAGACACCTCTGCCGACAAGGAAGAGACATTGATGGCGCAAATTAAGGAAATTGAAGAAAAACTGGCTCCTCTACACACTCTCACACCGGTCAGATTCACCACCGACAAGCATCGGTACAACCTCTACTGGAATGTACGCAACGGCCTGTTCACTTCAGCAGCGGCCACTCGTCCTCCCAACACCACCTGCATTATTGAGGATGTTGCATTTCGCGGGGAAATACTGGGCGATGCCCTGACAGATGTGCGCAGTTTATTGGTCCGGGGAGAATATGCTGATGCCGTGATGTGGGGACATCTGCTGGACGGAAATATACATTTCACCCTATTCCCCGACATCAATACTCCCGAAGGAATACAAAAGTATGCAACTTTTATGCAGGACTTGAGTGAAATGGTGACCGTAAAATACGACGGCAGCCTGAAGGCAGAACATGGCACAGGCCGTAACATGGCTCCTTTTGTGGAAAAAGAATGGGGAAGCGACATATATGCACTCATGAAACGAATTAAGAAAGCTTTCGACCCGGCCAATATCCTAAACCCGGGTGTGGTGATCAACGACAATCCGGATGTATTCATCCAAAATCTGAAGCGAATCCCCGAAGCCCACCCCATTATCGACAAATGTATTGAGTGTGGCTTCTGCGAAGGTACCTGTCCCTCCAAAAATTTCACCTTAACACCACGTCAGCGCATTGTTGCATACCGGCACCTGGCAGACAGCGCTGTTTCAGAAAAGAATAAGATAAGATCACTGCATAAACAGCTGAAGGAAATATCGTATCCTATGGATGAGACATGCGCCACAGATGGTTTATGCGGCATTGCCTGCCCTGTGAACATCGACACGGGCAAGCTGGTAAAGGAACTACGTTGGCAGCAAAATGGGCGGTTCGCACAGTTCATCGCGGAAATCATGGCAAAAAACATGGCAGGAGCCACTGCATTGCTGCGTGAGCTATTGCCGGTGCCTCATGCCCTTGCAAGATGGATTGGATACAACACCATGGAGGAGGTTGCCAAAGGACTTTACAAGGTGGGTGCAGGCACTTTACCGCTCTGGACACGCCATACTCCCTCGGGAAGTAAAAAAATTACACATCGGATTTTTCCGGCTGATACTCCCGATGCCCCTACGGTGGTATATTTTCCGGCTTGTATCTCCCGTTCAATGGGTGGCCCCTCGTTTGGATACGATGAGAAGGAAGGATTGCCCGCGAAAATGTTGTCGGTACTCCATAAGGCAGGCTATACTGTCCTGATACCGGACCATGTAGACAAGCTTTGCTGCGGGATGGCGTTCAGCAGCAAAGGATTTCGCAAAGAAGCACAGAAGAAGGAGGACGAACTGAATAAAGTGCTGTTGAAAATAACCGAAAATGGGCAACTGCCCATTGTATGTGATATGAGTCCCTGCCTGTTGCACATGAGAGAAACACTCGATGCACGTCTGAAGCTGTGTGACCAGGTAGAGTTTATCCACGATTTTCTTTTGGAACGTCTTCATTTTGTGCCGCAGCCTGTTACGGTGGCCATACACACCACCTGCAGTTCCATCAAGATGCAGCTTGCAGAAAAGTTCTTCGCTGTAGCTGCACGCTGTGCGGAGAGGGTGGTTGTTCCGGAGAGTGTGGCTTGCTGCGGATGGGCCGGCGACAGGGGCTTCTTCTATCCCGAGTTGAACAGCTCGGCACTATCGACACTAAAAGAAGGTATACGCGATGCCAGGGAGGGATATTCAAACAGCCGGACCTGCGAAATAGGTCTCTCCATGAACAGCGGCATTGCCTACAAGTCGATCGTTTATCTGGTGGATAAGGCGACCCCTGGTTGACAGATTGTGTTCTTTGAGGTTTACCTCATCTTGTCAAACCCCTGGCCGTAGATACCAATTACGTTGCTTTGAGAGATAAAGGCGTCCTCATCGATGCTCTTTACCAGCCGGAAGATAGAGGTAGATTCGTTTCGCTTTGCCATGACAAGCAACACCTTTTGGGTTTTCTTCGTGTACCAGCCGGTACCATCGAGCACGGTACAGCCTCGATGTAACTGATGATTGATCTGCGTAGCAATCTCTTCGTATTCATGGGAAATGATGAAGAACTGAACCGACTGGCGGATACCGTTTAACACCCAATCAACCGACGTTGCCATCACGGCAATGATGATGATACCAAATACAATCGTTTCTACGCTCCGGAAAATAACAAAGGACGAAGCCACAATAATCAGGTCCACCCATAGCATGGTCCTACCGGGTGTGATATTTCGATACCTGTTGATTACCAGCACAATAATGTCAGTTCCTCCACTACTACCGTTCACCGACATCACCAGCCCTACTCCGGATCCCGCCACAATGGAGCCAATCAATCCCGCCATCAGCGGCTCATCCGTCATGATCGGCGGCCATTGAAAGCTTTCGAACATGCCGATAAAAAGCGTCAGCGATGCCACACCCACGATCGTTTTCACGAGAAATTCTGACCCCAGTATCCTGAAAGCTATCAACAGCAACACCGCGTTCATAACAAAAACCATCACCGAGACCGGCCACCCCAATGCGTAGTTGAGCAATACGGCCACACCGGTGAGCCCTCCAAGCACAAACTGGTGAGGCATGATAAATTGCGTGACACCCAATGCATACATGAAAGTACCTAGAAAGATCGTCAGATAATCTTTCCAAAAAAACTTCTTCAGGCTAAATTCAGGCAATCTCTCCATATATATATCCTCAGTTATCAGCTATCAGGCCTAATCGTCAGTCTTTGTCACTTGGCATAATCAATCAAAGTACCACGTTCACGATTTTTTTCGGAACAATAATCACTTTTTTGGGTGTTTTGCCCTCAAGCCACTTTTGTGACTGGGGATGCTCCAGAACAGCCTTTTCGATCTCTTCGCTGGTAGCTTCAGCTGCAAATTCGAGAAGATAACGCGACTTTCCGTTGAAGGATATCGCATACGGGAAGACATCTTCCCTGAGATATTCCTCGTTCCAGACAGGCCATGCCGCATCACAAACCGATGTTTCATTTCCCAGCACATGCCAAAGTTCTTCCGCAAGATGAGGTGCAAATGGTGCCAGACATACCACAAGGTCACTCAGGATGGCTCTCTCCCTGCACGAAAGTGCTGTCAGCTCGTTCACACAAATCATGAATGCGGAAACCGAGGTGTTAAAAGAGAAATGCTCGATATCGGACGATACCTTTTTAATTAGTTTGTGCAACGACTTCAGGGCTTCTTTAGCTGGTTCCTTGCCGGAAACAGCCAATGTACCCTCCTTGTAAAACAGGTTCCACACCTTACGCAGGAATCGGTGCACCCCGTCGATTCCGTTCGTATCCCACGGCTTGGATTGCTCCAGCGGCCCCAGGAACATCTCATAGAGCCGAAGCGTGTCGGCCCCGTATTTCTCCACGATGTCATCGGGGTTGACCACGTTGTACATCGATTTCGACATCTTTTCTATGGCCCAGCCACAAACATACTTTCCATCTTCCAGTATAAACTCAGCGTTGCTGTATTCAGGGCTCCACCGCACGAAAGCCTCCCTGTCGAGCAGATCGTTGTGCACAATATTCACATCCACATGAATGGGAGTGACATCGTATTGATTGATGAGACCATGCGATACAAAGGTGTTGGTCCCCTTGATGCGGTATACGAAGTTGCTCCGTCCCTGAATCATTCCCTGGTTGACCAGCTTTTTAAAAGGTTCCTCTTCACAGGACACGCCCAGATCGAAAAGAAATTTGTTCCAGAACCGGCTATAGATGAGGTGGCCGGTTGCATGTTCCGTGCCGCCTATGTACAGATCTACATCGCGCCAGTAAGTATTGGCTTTTTCAGACACCAACGCTTCGTTGTTGTGCGGGTCCATGTAGCGCAGGTAATAAGCCGACGACCCGGCAAAGCCGGGCATGGTATTCAGCTCCAGAGGATACCCCTCTTTCGTTTGCCAGTTTTTGGCACGTCCCAGAGGGGGTTCTCCCGTTTCGGTGGGCAAAAACTTATCCACCTCGGGAAGTTCAAGCGGCAGCTCGCTTTCATCCAACGTGTAGGGCATATCGTCCTTGTAATAGACGGGAAACGGCTCGCCCCAGTAGCGTTGCCTGGAAAAGATGGCATCGCGCAGGCGATAATTGACTTTGCGGTAGCCCAGGCCCCGTTTTTCCACTTCATCGATGGCCGCAGGGATGGCCTGCTTTACCGTCATTCCATCCAGAAAACCGGAGTTGATCATGATCCCCTCTTTGGCATCGAAACTCTCTTCCGAGATATCACATCCTTCAATAAGGGGAATGATGGGCAGGTTGAAATGATTTGCAAAAGCATAGTCCCGACTGTCATGTGCCGGCACAGCCATGATGGCACCCGTGCCATATCCGGCCAACACATAATCCGAAATCCATATCGGAAGAGGTTCACCCGTGAAGGGATGGGTGGCATATGAACCCGAAAACACACCTGTAACCAATTTATCGGCGATGCGCTCCCGTTCTGTCTTCTTCTTGGTTTGTTCAATGTAGAGATCCACAGCTTCGCGTTGTTCGACGGTGGTGAGCTGCTCCACCAGCTCACTCTCCGGCGCAAGCACCATAAAGGTCACCCCGAAAATGGTATCAGCACGGGTAGTAAAAATATCGAACGTAATTCCGTCTGAAGCTTTAAAGTGCATGACAGCACCCTCACTCCTTCCAATCCAGTTGCGCTGTGTCTCTTTCAAAGATTCGCTCCATGCGATCTTATCGAGTCCCTCGAGCAATCGTTGCGCATAGGCCGAGACACGCAGACACCACTGTCGCATCTTACGCTGTTCCACCGGATAGCCTCCCCTGATGGAGAGCCCCTCGCTCACCTCATCGTTAGCAAGAACCGTACCCAGTTTGGGGCACCAGTTCACCATGGTGTCCCCCAGATAAGCAATGCGGTAATTCATCAAAACCTGTTGCTGTTCTTTCTCAGACATGTTGCTCCACTCACCGGCAGTGAAGGTCATCGGTTCTGTACAAGCCAAATCAAGGCCTTCGGTACCCTGTTGTGAGAAGACATCAATGAGCTCTGCAATCGGCCGGGCCTGCTGTGCCTGGTTGCAGTAGTAGGAATGAAACATGCGGATGAACGCCCATTGCGTCCACTTATAATAGTCCGGGTTACAGGTGCGCACCTCCCGGCTCCAGTCGTACGAAAATCCTATTTTATCAAGTTGCTCTCTATAGCGGTTGATATTGTTGTCCGTGGTAATAGCCGGATGCTGACCCGTTTGAATGGCGTACTGCTCGGCAGGCAGTCCATAGGCATCGTAGCCCATGGGATGAAGCACGTTAAATCCCTGCAATCGCTTGTATCTGGAAAAGATGTCCGACGCGATATATCCGAGCGGGTGTCCCACATGCAATCCTGCTCCCGAGGGATAGGGAAACATATCGAGCACGTAAAACTTGGGTTTGGTACTCTCCTCCGCGACTTTGTATGTCTGATGGTCAACCCAGTATTGCTGCCACCGTTTTTCTATTTCTCTGAAATTGTAATCCATGCCTTTCCTTCATTAAAAAACGGTGCAAAGATAATGATTTAATTCCAGATTTACGATTACTGCTGAAACGGATAGCCGTCATATGGACCCTGACCACTCATCCTTCATACATCTGGTCGATGAGACCGGCATATTTTTCCAGGATCACCTTCCTGCGCAGCTTGAGCGTATTGGTCAGTTCTCCGCTCTCCACGCTGAAAGGTTCGGGAAGAATAGTGATTTTTTTGACTTTCTCGTAGGAGGTAAATTGCGACTGCAGCAACTCAATCCGGCCAAAGATAAAATTGTGGATGCGAGGGTCATTGACCAAACCTTCTGTCGTTTCAAAAGCAATCTGTTGCTCCCTGGCATAGGCTTTAAGAGCATCGTAATTGGGAACGATCAGAGCACTCACAAACTTACGCTGGTCGCCTATCACTGCCACCTGTTCAATATATTTATCCTCGGAAATGCGGGTTTCAATCATTTGTGGAGCAATATATTTGCCGTTGGATGTTTTATACAGATCCTTGATACGGTCGGTGAGAATAATCTCATTGTTGTCTGTCAATGAGCCTGCATCGCCGGTCCTGAAATAACCATCTTCGGTAAAAGCGGCTTCGTTCGCTTCCGGTTTTTTGTAATAACCCGCCATCACGGTCTCCCCTTTCACAAGAATCTCGCTGTTTTCACCAATTTTCACCTCCACATCGGGCATCACTTTTCCGACTGTTCCGATCCGAAAACCTTTTGCCGGGAAGCAACTCACCGTGGCTGTTGTCTCCGAAAGGCCATAACCGTAAATAATGCGCACGTCAATGGACTGCATAAACTCATTGATCGTGTCGGACAGGGGTGCCCCTGCCACAGGGAAAAAATTTCCTCTTTCAATTCCCACGATCCGCTTGATCAGAAAAAAGACAGTGTGCCGGTATATAAAAAACTTGATCCTGTTTCCTAGCGGGGCCCTTTTCCCTTCGTTTACATACTCCAGATTATGACGTTTGCCCGTCTTCACCGCATCGGTAAACAGCCATTTTGTAATTCCGGAAGCATTGTCAATATTCTCTTTCACTCCCTCGTACACCTTCTCCCAGAAACGAGGCACGTTGCTCATCAACGTTGGACGCACCTGCCTGATTGTCCTCCTGATTTCACTGGGATCTCTGTTTACGGCCACCGTAATCCCCTTGTGAAGACAGTAATAGGTCCATGCTTTCTCGAAAATATGGGTCAGCGGCAAAAAACACATGGACAGATCCTTTTCCGAAAGGTTTGTAATACGGATGTCGTGAATGTAGCAGGCTTTTATATAGTTGGCATGGGTAAGCATTACCCCTTTGGGCTCACCGGTCGTGCCCGACGTGTAGATGATGGTGGCAAGATCACTCTCGCTCAACTGCTTTAACCTTGAGTTCACCAGCGCCAGCGACTCTGAGTTGTCTCCGGTAGTGATGAAGTCATCGAAATAGACCGAAGTCCTATCTTCCGGTTTCAGCACCACTCCCGAGTCGAAAATAATCAGCCTCTCCAATACGGGCAGCTCCTGCTGTACCTTATAGGCATTATTATACTGAAACTGCTCGCCCACAAATAGCAGCTTAATCTGTGCATCATTGATGATGTAGCTCAGTTGCACCGGCGATGAAGTGGCATACATAGGAACCATCACCGCCCTGTTGGCATAAGCGGCAAAATCAGTGATCAGGTATTTATCCATATTCTGCGCATAAATACCTACGTTATCATGAGGCTGCACACCCATTTCCGCCATCGCCTGCGCAGCCTTCATAATTTTACCGGAAAAACTTTTCCACGACAGATCGAGCCATTCTCCGGCAGGCGATTGGTACTTTAGTGCCGTTTTGTATTTCAGCCTCAATGCTTGCTTATGGATAAGCTCTCCGAGATGATAATATGCCATAAATTTTCTATTGTGTTCCCAAAAGTACACTTTTTACCGGATTTGGGAGCATAAACTGATTTTTTTTGTACTTTTGGCTCTGCTTTTCCGAAGCTCCCTTTTGGAGATTATTTACTTAACATTCTAAATACGCGCAGGTTAATTAACTACACTTAACGTGTTTTCTCATGGTAAAATAAAACATTGCATTTATCTTTGCTCTGTTATGGAAAGACTCATCCACATATTGATGGTGTTGTATATAGCGCTTTTGCCCCCTGCGGTAAAAGCACAAGGGTTTTATGCGGCCAACATCAATCCCGAGGCGAGCAGCCCTGTATCTACCATCTTTTTAATGCCGAACGTATATCCGGCAGTAATCCTCGGGAATGATACCGTCGCCTGCATGTGGCTGACCGATTTCATCAAATATTCGCCCATCACTTTTCGCAGCACAAAAGATCGCATGGCATACTCCAAGCTGATCCGCGACGTAAAGAAAACACTTCCCTATGCCAAAGAGATTGCCGGCATCATCACCGAAACCTATGAGTATATGGAGACGCTACCCGACGACAAGGCACGACAAAAGCATCTCAATAAGATGGAAAAATACCTGATGGACGAGTATACGCCCAAAATGAAAAAACTCACCCGCTCACAAGGACAGTTGTTGATGAAACTGGTTGACAGGGAGACCAACTCCTCCTCCTATCACATCATCGATGCATTTATGGGTAGCTTTAAAGCCTGGACCTACAACGTGTTTGCAGGTTTATTCGGGAACAGCCTGAAAACAAGATACAACCCTTACGGCGAAGATCGGATGACCGAACGGGTATGTGTTCTCGTGGAACAAGGTATTGTCTGATTTTTTTACTACCTTTGCATCGTTTTTTATCAAACGTATGCAAACAAATTTTCTTCAAGATTTTCAGCCCGCCCTCTTTCAGTCCTTAAAAACCTACAACAAAGAAAAATTTATTGCCGACCTCATGGCCGGACTGATTGTAGGAGTGGTGGCTTTACCATTGGCCATTGCATTCGGGATAGCATCGGGTGTAACACCTGAGAAAGGAATTTACACCGCCATTATTGCCGGATTCATCATTTCCTTCCTTGGCGGCAGCACGGTACAGGTGGGCGGCCCGACGGGTGCCTTCATCGTGATCGTTTACGGGATTGTGGAACAATATGGGGTTCACGGACTGGCACTGGCCACTGTCATTGCGGGCGTCATGCTGGTGATGATGGGCTTCTTAAAGCTGGGCGCCGTCATCCGCTTCATACCCTACCCCATTGTCGTGGGATTCACCAGCGGCATCGCGCTGACCATCTTTTCCACGCAGATGAAAGATTTTTTCGGCTTAACCACGCCCAAGCTACCTTCCGGATTTGTAGAAAAATGGATAACCTACTTCCAGCATTTCTCCACCGTGAACTGGTGGGCTGTCCTTATTGGCGTAACGAGTGTAGTCATCATCATCCTTACACCTAAAATTTCTAAAAAAATCCCGGGATCACTCGTGGCCATCATCGTGATGACTATTGCTGCCTATCTGATGAAAACTTACGGCAACATTCAGGGAATTGAGACCATCGGCGACCGGTTTATTATCAACAGTCAGCTGCCAGCAGTGGAAAACATCCCGATAAACCTTGAGAGCATGCGCCTGTTGTTCCCCGCCGCTTTCACCATTGCCATGCTCTGCGCAATTGAGTCGTTGCTCTCTGCCACCGTTGCAGACGGGGTGACCGGCAAAAAGCATAACTCAAACATGGAACTGGTGGCGCAAGGGGTAGCAAACATTGTCACTCCTTTCTTTGGCGGCATTCCTGCAACGGGTGCCATTGCACGCACAATGACCAACATCAACAACGGCGGCCGCACACCGGTAGCGGGAATTATCCATGCCTGTGTCCTCCTGCTCATTGTTTTGTTCCTGGGCGATCTCACAAAACACATTCCCATGGCATGTCTGGCAGGAGTGCTGGTGGTAGTGGCCTACAATATGAGCGAATGGCGCACCTTTCTCTCTCTCACAAAACAATCGAAAGCTACGCTTGCCATCCTGCTGACCACCTTTTTTCTGACGGTGATATTCGACCTCACCGTAGCCATTGCCGTAGGGCTGCTACTGGCTGTTTTTGCCTTTTTGAAACGAATGAACGAAAGCACGAAGATCTCGCATACTACCGGCAGCATAAACATCTCGGAAGAGATGGAATCTCACTCGCAAGACATGAAAGAGGAGGTGCTTTACCTGCCTCACGGAGTGGAGGTATATGAAATTGACGGTCCCTTCTTCTTTGGTGTAGCCAACAAATTCGACGAAAAGATGCGGGAGATAGGCGATCATCCCAACATCCGGATTATCAGAATGCGTAAGGTTCCGTTTATTGACTCTACAGGGTTAAACAACCTGGAGACCTTGTGTCGCAACTCAAAAAAGGAAAAGATCCACATCATTCTCTCCGGCGTAAAAGAAAATATTCGTGAGAGCCTTTACCAATCCAATATTCCACAGATTGTGGGCGACGAAAACATTTGTGCCGATATTCACCTCGCCGTAGCGAGAGCCCGGGAGATTGATGCCGGATTGCAAAAAGAACACAAACACAAACATCGTTAATGCACAAAAGTTCCCTCCGGCTCACCGATTGGTTACCTACCACGAAGAAAGAGATGATGCTTCGCGGGTGGGAGGAGGTAGACGTTGTTCTCTTCTCGGGTGATGCCTACGTTGATCACCCCTCTTTCGGCACAGCTGTCATCGGACGTATACTTGAAAGAGAGGGACTCCGGGTTGCCGTTGTGCCCCAGCCCAACTGGCGGGATGATCTGCGTGATTTCAAAAAAATGGGCACTCCTCGCCTTTTCTTCGCCGTTACTGCCGGAGTGATGGACTCCATGATCAACCATTACACCGCCGGCAAACGTCTGCGCTCCAGCGATGCCTACACACCGGACGGCCGCTGCGACATGCGACCCGACAGGGCGGTGACCGTCTATTCGCATATCCTGAAGGAGCTCTATCCAGGGATTCCTCTGTTGCTTGGCGGTGTGGAAGCTTCGCTGAGAAGAGTAACCCATTATGATTACTGGGACGACGCCCTGCACAAAACCATTCTTGCCGATACGCAGGCCGACCTGTTGATCTACGGAATGGGGGAACTTCCCCTGAAGCAACTGGTTCACAAACTTCGACACGGAGAGAAATTCGGTGAGATACATGACATTCCCCAAACGGCCTTTCTGTGCAAGAAAGAGAAAGTTCCTACAAACCCGTTCGACGAAGAGGAAATTCTCTTTTCACACGATGAGTGCCTGAACGACAAACTGAAACAGGCCAAAAACTTTCGCGTGGTGGAAGAACAGTCCAACCGCCTTACAGCCGCACGTATCCTGCAGAAAGTGGACGATCGGATGCTGGTGGTAAACCCGCCATTTCCTCCGATGAAAGAAGAGGAGATTGATGCCTCTTTCGACCTGCCATATACCCGCCTACCTCATCCCAAATATAAAGAAAAAAAGATCCCGGCATACGAAATGATCAAGTTTTCGGTGAACCTTCACCGCGGATGCTTCGGAGGATGCGCTTTCTGTACCATCTCGGCACATCAGGGAAAGTTCATTGCCTCCCGTTCAAAATCGTCCATATTGGCGGAAGTAGGAAAGATCACGGAAATGCCTGATTTCAAAGGATACATCAGTGACCTGGGGGGACCCTCGGCAAACATGTATCGGATGCAGGGAAAAGAGGTGGCTATTTGTAAAAAATGCAAAAAACCATCCTGTATATACCCAAAGGTATGTTTCAATCTGAACACTGACCATACACCACTCCTGGATATCTATCGTGCCGTGGATACACTGCCAGGCGTGAAAAAATCGTTTATCGGCAGCGGCATCCGCTACGATATGCTTCTGCATAGGAGCAACGATGAAAAAACAAATAATTCCACACGGACCTATCTTCGGGAACTGATAAAGTATCACGTGTCGGGCAGGTTGAAAGTAGCTCCGGAGCACACCTCAGAAGCTACGCTCCACACAATGCGAAAACCACCGTTCGACCTGTTCTATAAGTTCAAACTCGCATTTGATGAACTAAACGAAAAGGAATCACTAAACCAACAGCTTATCCCTTATTTTATTTCGTCGCACCCGGGCTGCACAGAAGAAGACATGGCAGAGCTGGCAGCGATCACTAAAAATTTGCATTTCAAGCTGGAACAAGTGCAGGATTTTACTCCTTCACCCATGACACTGGCGACAGAGATCTATTACACCGGTATCCATCCCTATACCCTGAAACCTGTCTACACTGCCAAAACAAAAGAACAGAAAAACGCACAGCGTCTGTTTTTTTTCTGGCACGATCCACAAAACAAGCGGACCATCATCAGTACTCTCAAGCGTATAAACAGACTGGACCTCATCCACAAGCTGTACCCAAAAGGATAACTACTCCGGAGGATGTCATAAAAGACATCGACAACTTTGTTAATTATTGCTAATTTGAGGATTATCTCAATTTTGCATGCAGCGATTTTGCATTTGTTGCATCTAACGAGTATAGAAAGCAAGATAGTATGAGAAAGACGTTTTTGACACTTACTATTATTTCAACCGGAATTCTTCTTTCCCTGTTTTCGTGTGACGACAATTCCAACTCCTTGGGTGAATTCCGTATCAACGTAGCCACCGTAATCCCCGAGGGCGAGAATGCATATTCCTTGTTGCTTGACAATGGCACGCGTTTATGGGCGGCTGCCACTGCCGTGGTATACCAGCCGACCTGCAATCAACGGGTTTTTCTCAATTACACCATCCTCTCGGGCGCTCAAGAGGGCTATAACCATTACATCAAGGTAAACGACATCTGGAATATTCTTACCAAACAGGTCATAGAGCTGAACACTCAAAATGAAGACAGTATCGGCAATGATCCGGTAAAGGCCAATGCGGTGTGGGTGGGAGGTGATTATTTGAACGTCTCATTTATGTTCAACTATGGCGGCGTACGCCCTCATTCCATCAACCTGGTAAATAACACTTTGTCACCTGGCAACGCACCCGGTGTCACTGAACTCGAATTTCGTCATAATTCATACGACAGTCAGCAGGACAAATTATACGAAGGCTTCGTTTGCTTCGACCTGAAACCATTGCGTGCTAACGACGCCGATTCCGTAAAGCTATCCATCAAAGTGAAAGAACTGACGGGAGAAACAACTTACGATGTGACTTACAGGTACAATCAAGCACTACAGGAAGCAATAACCGAAATGCCTATTCCTGTTGTCTCATCGAATGAATACTATTAAGCGAAACAACCACAACGTAATTAGTTCTATTTCTTATATGACTTTTTGATTTTCCAAAAACCGGATGGTCCCTGTGAAGAGATCATCCGGTTATTTTTTATAAGTAGCCAGCGCTAAACACCATTCTTTTTATAAGCGATCGTAAGGCAAGTGGGCAAGTGCGTCCGAGATTTTGTCCACTGCTTCACGCATAGGCTTCTCTACCATCCCTTTCATAAAAATGCTTAAATCGGCGCGTAGGGTCAGGCGTAACCTGGTATCCTTTTCCGCCTTTGCTACAAGCTGTATCCAGATAAACACATCGAATGGCAACTTTTCTGATTTGAATTTCACCAGCTTATTCGGCTCACGCTCTTCCACAAGAAAAGTGACCTTTCCTATCGGGTCAACCCGAAACGACACCATATTGGCATCGAACGAAAAGTCACGAAGTTTATCTTCCGGGATTCTGTCTTTTACCGACTCCAATTTACTGAGATCGGAGAGCACACGAAACACCTCGGCATCACTGTGCGGGATCGTTTTTATTTCACTGACAAACTCGGTCATTTTTTTATTTTTTTTACCGTCTGTCCCCAATTTTCCGGATCGTGACGCCAGTCCTGCAATGTCTTCAGTTCCGACTCATCGATATAATCCGTCTGCAGTGCTTCATCAAGAATCGCATCATAATCGCAAAGAGTAGTGAGCTCAACCCTGGCCTCCTGCATGCTCTTCAATGCGTGCGGAAACCCGTACGTGAATATGGCAAACATTCCCAACACATCAGAACCGTCACGGCGAATTGCTTCTACAGCCTTCAGGCTGCTGCCCCCGGTAGAGACCAGATCTTCAATCACAATTACTTTTTGTTTCGGCTTCAGATCTCCCTCAATCAGGTTTTCCAATCCATGATCTTTCGGTGTGGAGCGGATATAGACAAAGGGTAAGTCAAGCAGGTCGGCAACCAGCACTCCCGGAGCAATGGCTCCGGTGGCTACGCCTGCAATAGCATCCGCTTGGGGATATTTTTCGAGGACAAGCCGGGCAAACTCCACCTTGATGAAATTGCGAATGGCAGGATAGGACATCAATTTGCGATTGTCGCAATATATGGGTGACTTCCAACCCGACGCCCACGTGAAGGGATTAGAGGGTTGTAACTTAATGGCTTTAATCTTAAGAAGCTTCTCGGCTGTTAATTTCTGTACTGTGCTCATTTTTTTATTAAAATAGTTAATTACATTGGTCGTTTTCAATTTCTATTGCTTCACGAAAACGTAAACTATATCGCAGATTACCCACAAAAGTACAGATTTCAAAATTAAAAACGTCCATTTTTAAAAAAAGAAACTAAAAAACCTCCCCCAAGGTTGCCACGCTGATTTTCATCTCACGGCAAGCCTGCAAGGCTATGCCGCAGGCTTCAACGGTGGAGCCTGTGGTAATCACATCGTCCACAAGCAACAGATGCTTGTGGGCAAATGCATCCGGATTATTCACCCGGAAGATCGACTTCACATTCTCCCAACGTTGTGTTTTGGTTCGCCTTGTCTGGGTAGGATTATAAACGACACGGACAAGATTGCCCACAGACAGTGGGCGGGAGGTAGCCTCCGACAGTCCGCACGCTATCATTTCAGCCTGATTATAGCCGCGGCTTTTTTCTTTCTTCGGGTGTAACGGCACCGGTAGGATAATATCAATCGGTTTCAGAAAGTCACTTCCCAGAAGATCTTCGCCAAAAATCCTCCCCAACAGCGCCCCCACTTCTTTGTGGTGGTGGTATTTCAGCTGATGAATCAACGGGGGCAGTATCCCCCCCTTGGCATATACACAAAAAGAAGCAATCCGCTCAAAAGGGATTCTCCCCGCCATCAGCTGCTCTGCGGCATTATTCGGGAGTCTGAAGTTATAGGTACGGGGCAGCTTGTACAAACATCGCAAACAGATGCACTCCTCAGATTGTAACAACTCCTCGCCGCACACCATGCACACTGCAGGAAAAAAAAGACGTGAGAGTTCAAACAACAGGTCATTCCGTCTCATAAGGCAACTCATCCATGTCCATCTTCTGCATGCAGTTCAAAATCTCTTTCATTGGATACCCCTTTCCCAGAGCATAGCGGATTAGCTTACCGTTAATTTCATAGGCGGACCCTCCTTTTACTGTTTTTCTTTTTGCCTCCATTAGCTGCAAAAGTGGGGCGTTGAGTGCGGTATCGGAAAATTCCGCAAGAGCTGCATCAATAACTTCAGCCGGTATCTGTTTTTGTCGCAAAGATAGCACAATCTTTACTTTACCCCACTTGTTGAAAGCAGACTTGTCATGAATATAATTCCGGACATAGCGTGCCTCATCGATATAGCGATTTTTCTTCAACTGGTCAATCACCCGTTCTGCAGACTCATCCTGAATCTGCAAGCGTTGCAGCTTTCTGCGCACATCCCATATACAGCATTCTTTTCGGGAGCAAAGTCGAGCCATTTGCGCGAAGGCCTGTTCCGGAGTGATTGTCTTTTCAGGCTTCTTCATGAGCTGTTGATTTTTGAGCCCGAATCATCCTGGGATTGCCGGAGATGTCACTTTTTATTTCAATTGTACGGAATCCGGCGTCGCGAAGCAATGCCGCTACCTGTTCCGACATGTTCCGGTTTATTTCGAAATATAATCTTCCTCCGTCATGGAGCAGCTCTTCAGCCAGGGCAACTATTCGCTCATAAAATAACAATGGCCTGTCATCCGGAACAAAGAGGGCTTCATGTGGTTCAAAATCGAGGACATTCCGATCCATTTCTTTTTTTTCGGATTCCGTTACATAGGGAGGATTGCTCACAATCACGTCGTATTTTTTCAACGGCGTAACAGGCTGGAAGATATCTACACGGGAAAAGTGTACCGCGGCCTTGTTTCGGGAAGCATTTTCCGCAGCCACCACCAGGGCTTCCTCCGATATATCCCATGCATCCACCTGAGCGTGTTCAACTTCGGTTGCCAGAGCTACCGCGATGCAACCACTTCCGGTTCCAATATCCAAAAAAAGAAGACTCCCGCCATGCTGTTCCGACACAATCCACTCCACCAGCTCTTCAGTTTCCGGGCGAGGGATCAACACGTTGCCTGTGACCTTAAACATCTTGCCATAAAACTCGGTTTCACCAAACACATACTGATAAGGCTCCCCTTTTTTCAACCTGATAAGAATATCGTCCAGCTTTTCCGCTTGAGATCGGGATAAATGATTAATTTTGTTGTCCGTTATGACGACATACGGGAGACCGCATACCTCCTCAAGGATGAGGCGGGTGAGCACCGTAATTTCCGAAGGGGTATACAACCCGTTCAATTCTCGACGAATATGTTGTATATGCTGCTGCATAACGATAATTGCTGTAATAGTATAGCTTGACAGGACAAAGATAAAAAAAATGGAACTAAATCCGGCATTTATGCAGCGTTGCCTTCAACTTGCACGCAAGGGAGAAGGTTTTACCTGCCCCAATCCCATGGTAGGGGCAGTCGTTGTACACCATAACCGGATCATTGGGGAGGGGTATCACCGGCAGTATGGGGAAGACCATGCCGAAGTAAATGCTATCGCGGCTGTTAAAGAGAGAACATTGTTGCCCGACTCCACCCTGTACGTCTCGCTGGAACCTTGCTCCCATCATGGCAAGACACCTCCTTGTACGGAATTGATCATCAAGAATAAGATTCCTCGCGTGGTGGTGGCCACCAAAGATCCTAACCCTGCCGTATCTGGTGCCGGCATTGATCTGATGAGGAAACATGGTATTGAAGTGACCCTGGGAGTAATGGAAGAAGAATCCCGGGAGTTGAATA
>NZ_DCEN01000038.1:9832-15174 GCF_002316955.1 Proteiniphilum sp. UBA1028 | reverse complement strand
ACGTCGCTACGGGAAAAGTTGCCGGCACTTATTTCCAACAAACTCACCCATACGATTGTGCATAAGCTTCGGACACAAGTACAAGGTATCCTTGTAGGCACCCAAACAGCATTGCTGGACAACCCGCAACTGACTGCCAGAAAATGGTATGGACAACAACCCATACGGATTGCGATAGACAAGGAGAACAAGATTCCCACATCATCAGCCCTGTTCAACAAGATAACCCCAACAATTGTATTCACTGCCGCTATCCGTGGAGACTTGCCTAACGAAGCGGTGAAGCAAATCGTGATAGACTTTCAGGAAGACACCAACATTCAGATTCTTCAAAGCTTATACCAGGAGGGAATTTACTCCCTGCTTGTTGAAGGAGGAGCCCGTCTGTTATCCTCGTTCATTGAGAAGAACATGTGGGATGAAGCCTATGTGGAGACATCCGAAACAATGCTCCACAACGGTGTAAAAGCACCTGAAATTCAAGGAAAAGAGATAAGCACAAAGAGGTATCTGGATTCAAGACAGCTTCATATAAAGTGCCAAATAACTCGAAATTTTCTTTAAATATTCATTTTAATATGGTTAAAGCGAAAAATCTTTCTACTTTTGCATATCTTAAATGTGCTGTACTATATATTGAAACGAATGATATCTAAATATTTTTCCCGGTTATTGGTGCTCGTCATTAACCTGTTGCTAATTTCCTCTTGCCTGAACTCAACCAACGACAAAGTGGAATATTCGCCCGATGCACAAATCTATGCCTTTTCTCTGTCATCCAAAACGGACACTTCCAACCTGTTGTCTGCCACTAAATTCACCATAGATCAGATAAACGGCAAGATCTTCAATCAGGAACCGCTTCCCTTTCAATTCGGTGTGGACAGTGTGGTCTTAAATATTACCGGTGTCAGCACATACAGTCCCTTTACGCAGGTACAGCTCCGTCTGGATCCAGACAGTACCTATAACTGGATTCGATCCGACTCGGTGGCCGTGAGCCGGTTAAACCAAATAACCACTACTGCAGCCGACGGAAAAACGAAAAAAAGATACGATTTTGAATTGAATATATATCAGCAGGATCCCTATATCCTTACTTGGGAACATATAAACACAGGGTATCTCCCCGCATCGATAGCATCTCAGCAAACAATCGCTTTCAAAAATCGCTTTATCACTTACTTCAACACCGGGACGGCTATACAAGCGATCTCCTCCGACAGCTCCAGCGGGACCAACTGGACTGCATTCAACCCGGCTGGCATGCCCAACACCCTGCTGCTCTCATCGCTGGTTACGGCTAACGACTTCGTTTTCGGGCTCGACGCCACAGCCGGAACCGTCTATTGCTCAGCCGACGGCGTCAACTGGAGTCAGGTAATTACCTCACACCCGGTGAAAGCAATCTACGGAGAGCTTCCCTTGGCGACAAAAGGGAATATTTTAATCGCAATAGACCTCGACGGAACACTTACTTTTGCGGAAACAGACAACTTTACAGTACTGAATCCGATGAATAAAGTTCCCGCGAATATTCCGGTAAAGGATTTTTCGGCTTCCCGGGTCGACATACCTACCTCCTATTCCATCAAATACATTATTTTGTCGGGAGGCACAACAAAAGACAATACAAACAACACCGATATCTGGATTTTACAGGAAAAAGACGGAATCATTACTCATATTCTTTCGAGAAAACCCACCACAATTACAGTGAATGGAAGCAGTTTGTTTTTTTATGACAACAAGCCTTACATGATGATTACCTCTTCCGGGAGAAATGCACTGATATACTCTGAAAATTTTGGCCTGGACTGGAAAATGGCAGCAGAAAATCAGACATTTCCCGCTGGATTCAATCAACGGACAAATGCATCGGTCATTATCGATGCTGCAAATTATATATGGATATTCGGCGGAATATCTGCAACGCAAACCCAACTTGCCGATATTTGGAGAGGCAGGCTCAATAAATTTGTCAACAACTGAAAAGACACACCACATTCATTGTGCGTGAGATAATTTATCGCCCGATTTTCCGTTAACTTGGAAACAGGATTTTAAGGAATGAAGGAATGAAAAATCTGAAGAAGCCACTGCTTGTTTCTGCAATAGCGGGACTTTCACTGGTCACTGCCAGCGTCTTTGCTCAGGAGTATAAATACGAACTAGGTGGTGCCACAGGAATTTCATCTTACATGGGTGATGCCAATAAGACGAAATTTATGCTCCATCCGGGCATCGCTGTTGGACTTCTTTTCCGGTATAACATTACTTTCCACTGGGCAATGAAAGTAAATCTGTCCGGAGGGAATGTTTCTGGCGACACCCTGGATTCGGGAAACATATTCCCGTTTGCGCAACATGCATCTTTTCGTCGCACCTTTGCCGAAGCGAGCAGCCAGGCAGAGTTTAACTTTCTGCCCTACAGCGACAAGTACAAATACACAGGGACGAAACCCTATACACCTTATCTCTTTGCGGGTGTCGGTGTTACGTATGCCCCGGGAGAGGTTGACTATTGGGGACTGAACATGCCTTTTGGCGTGGGATTTAAGTATAAAATAAAAAACAGGTTGAATATCGCCGTCGAGTATTCGATGCGGAAATTGTTTAGTGATGACTTCGATGCAACTCAACCAGCACAGGGATGGAGTTTAAACCAGCCCTATGGCATCGGAAGCAGCTTCCTCAAAAACCGGGATGGCTATTCAACCGCAATGATTTGCCTCACATGGGACTTCGGAATGAAGGAAGATCCTTGTCACGGCAACTAACATATTAGCCGTTAAAAAGATGTCGTTATTTGACAAACTTGATCATCGTCGTCATCCCACCCACATAGCCATCATCATGGATGGGAACGGGCGTTGGGCCAAAGCCAGAGGATTGGAAAGAGCCGAAGGGCACAGGGAAGGAGTGAACACTATCAGGAGAGTTGTGAAAGCCGCCATCAAAGCATCGGTTCAACACCTTACCCTGTATGCGTTTTCTACAGAAAACTGGTATCGCCCCGCGGAAGAGGTAGACGGATTAATGGATTTAATGGTATATGCCATTACCAGGGAGACGCCGGAACTTAAAAAAAACGGGGTAAGCATTTCAACTATCGGCGATACGAGCCGCCTGCCTGTAAATGTCAGAGAAACGCTCGAAGCTTGTATCCGGGAAACGGCAGAAGGCAGAAATCTGAACCTTGTGATCGCAATAAGCTATTCTTCAAAATGGGAACTTACAGAAGCTACCCGAAGAATTGCCGACGATGTGATCAAAGGTGTTCTGAAGGGAGAAGATATCAGCGAGGGAACCATTAGTAAATATCTCACTACCTGCAACCTGCCCGACCCGGACCTTTTGATTCGGACAGGAGGAGAACAACGGATCAGCAATTTCTTGTTGTGGCAATGCGCCTACACGGAGTTTTACTTTACCGAAACCTTTTGGCCCGATTTCGGCGAGGAGGAGTTGTACAAAGCCATTCTCGACTATCAGGGCCGTGAACGGAGATTCGGTAAAATCAGTGAACAGATAGAATTAGAAAAATAACCGTACATACTGCACAAAAGACAGTCAGAGAAAAGAAATATCACAATGTTGAAGAAAACATTCCATTTACTTTTGTTATTCACCCTGTTTATACAGACATTGTCATTGGCACAGACCACCGACAGTGTGTATACTTCCTCTCCGAGTGAACTAAATGTAAACTACACTGCTCCCCCCAGAAAATATTATATTGCCGATATTGATGTAACCGGGGTAGAGGGAACAATGTACGAAGACCAAAAGTTCGTCCTGGTCGGTTTTTCGGGTCTGTCAAAAGGACAAGAGATTCTAATACCCGGAGAGGATATCACCAACGCCCTCAAGAGGTTCTGGAGACAGGGGCTCTTTTCGGACGTGAAGATACTCCAGTCAAAAGTAAAAGGCGACAGCGTGTGGCTCGAGATCCGACTTACTGACCGTCCCCGGGTAGCCAACATTCGCTATTTAGGGATGAAAAAAAGCGAACAGGAAGACATTGAGAAAAAGATCGGCTTTGTGAAAGGGAATCAAATTACTCCACCGCAGATAGACAGAGCAGAGACAATAATCAAAAGCTTCTTTGAGGAAAAAGGATTCGGAGATGCCGAAGTGAGAATTATTCAGCGACCGGATACCACCCAGAAAAATCAGGTCGTACTGGAGGTCAATGTAGACAAAAAAGAAAAGCTCAAGGTAAACAACATCGCGATAGAAGGAAACGAATCGCTCACAGACAATCAACTAAAAAGGGCGATGAAAAAGACCAACGAGAAGGGAAAACTGCGGAATATTTTCCGAGCGAAAAAGTTTGTGGAAGATCTCTATGAAGCAGACAAGAAAAACATCATCAGCAAGTATCAGGAAAATGGATATCGCGATGCAGAGATTCTCCGTGATACGGTATACAAATACGATGAAAAGACTGTAAATATTGAGTTGCAGGTCGAAGAAGGACCCCAATATCATATCCGTTCCATTAACTGGGTGGGCAATACGCAATACCCTTCCGCCCAGTTAGGACAGTTATTGAATATGGCACCCGGTGATATATATAACCAGAAGAAACTGCAGGAAAGATTGATCTCGGATGAAGATGCTGCCATAAACCTCTACCAGAACAACGGCTACCTGTTCTCCAACATCGACCCGGTTGAGATCAATATTGAAAATGACTCTGTGGATCTGGAACTACGTGTAACAGAAGGGCCAAAAGCGACCATCAAGCGGGTAATTATCCAGGGAAACGATCGCCTTTATGAGGACGTCATAAGGAGGGAGTTACGAACCAAACCAGGTGCCGTATTCAGCAAGGAAGACCTGCTTCGTTCCGTGCGTGAGATAGCCCAGACAGGCCATTTCGACCCCGAAGCACTCTCTGCCGGTATCGGTCAGGGGATCAACCCTAATCCCGAAGACGGAACAGTCGACATTACCTATCCGCTTACCTCGAAAGGAAACGACCAGATAGAGTTTTCCGCCGGCTGGGGTGTAACCGGATTGGTGGGGAAGCTCAGTTTGAAACTGAACAACTTCTCCCTGAGAAATATGCTGAACCCCTCTATGCACAGAGGAATTATCCCGCAGGGTGAGGGACAAACGCTTGTTCTTAGCGCACAGACTAATGGCCGTTATTACCAATCTTATCAGTTTCAATTTATGGAACCCTGGTTTGGCGGAAAAAGACCTAACAACCTGTCGTTAAGCGCCTACTACTCCCGATATACCGGACTGAACACCAACTACTATTCCCAAAACAGCTACTACAACCCATATATGTACGGCTATGGCGGTTATCCCGGTTACGGCGGATACGG
>NZ_DCEN01000038.1:5370-9660 GCF_002316955.1 Proteiniphilum sp. UBA1028 | reverse complement strand
GGATACGGATACCAGGATATGGCAGAATATGCCTATGACCCGGACCAGGTGTTTAGCATGGTGGGCCTTTCACTGGGCTACGGAAAGAGGCTAGAATGGCCTGACGACTACTTCCAGTTCATGGCAGAGCTAGGCTATCAACGTTATGGGTTGAAGAACTGGTCTTATAATCAATTCCCGTTTCAAACGGGAGTGAGCAACAGCATCACCCTCGGACTCACCCTATCGCGTATATCCACAGACAACCCTATATATACGCGTACCGGTTCTCAATTCACGCTGAGTGTATCTGCTACCCCACCCTTCTCTCTGTGGGATGGAAATAACTATGCCGCCATGGCGTACAACGATCCGGATAAATACACGTGGAACGAATATCACAAATGGAAGTTGAAAATCCGCACCTTTACGCCACTTTCACCCTCTACGGTAACCCGCACACCTGTGATGGCCACTCGTGTTGAGTTCGGCATCCTCGGACACTATAATAAAAATAAAATGACCCCCTTTGAAACGTTCGACGTGGGAGGTGACGGCATGAGCGGTTACACCAGCTCCTTTGCGACTGAAAACGTGGCTCTAAGGGGCTATGAAAATAACTCCATTGCTACACAGGCACGCGCTTATACCCGACTTGGGCTGGAGTTACGTTATCCTTTTATTCTGGAACCCAACTCCACGATATACGGGGTTGCTTTTCTGGAAGCCGGAAACGCCTGGTACAATGTAAAAGATTTGAATCCTTTCGATTTAAAACGTTCAGCCGGCGTGGGAGCCCGTATATTTCTACCAATGATCGGATTGATGGGAATCGACTGGGCATATGGATTTGACACTGTATTTGGCAGCGGAAACAGACAACGTGGCGGAGGCCAGTTCCACTTCATCATTGGACAGGAATTCTAACATGTAGAGACAGATATGCTTATCTGAAGAAGCAAAAGCTAGCCCAGGCCCCTGCACTCAGGAAAGGACTTATTTGCTCTTTAATGAATTTTAGCATGCCTTTTGTAAACGTTTCGGATTGTAATCCGTCTTACATAACAGCATACACAAGAAAGCGAAAAACATGCTTGCGATCAATTTGCTTTTATCTCTGTTTCGTACATTAAAAATAAAAATAATATGAAAAAGACACTTTTTTTGATCGGTTTATTGATGGCGTTGACATTGGGAACTACGTACGCCCAAAAATATGCATTGATTGATATGGAGTATATTCTGGAACGGATTCCTATGTACGAAAGTGCCAACAAACAGCTGGAGACCTTGTCTTCACAATGGCAAAGTAAAGTGGACGCAGAGGTGGAAACCGTGAATGCCATGTATAAAAAATATCAGGCCGACCTGGTATTTCTTGCCGGAGCTGAAAAGACCAAACGCGAGAACGAAATCGTAGCCAAGGAAAATTCGATTCAGGAACTGAGAAACCAATATTTCGGTCCCCAGGGAGAATTATTCAAGCAACAGGAGGAGTTGATCAAGCCCATCCAGGATAATATTTACGAGGCAGTAAAAAACATTGCAACTCAGCAGGGATATACGATGGTGATAGACAGGGCCTCATCCTCATCCATTATCTTTGCTTCACCCAGTATTGATATAAGCGATCAGGTACTTTCATGGTTAGGCTATTAAAAATAAAAAGTTTATCTTTGTGCCGACATAACGAAAGAATTTTAAATTACAAATTAGAAATAGAAAATCATGTTAAAAAAATTATTGATCTTTTTTATTGCACTGGCTCCATTGACAGTGGTAGCACAAGAGGCGAAGTTTGCGTACCTGAATGCCCAGGAAATTTTCTCAGCCATGCCCGAATTGGCCGGCATTGAAACACAACTCAGTTCCAAGCAGGAGGAAATCTCAAAAAACGGACAAGCATTGGTAGATGAATTCAACAAGAAGTCCGAAGAATTCAACAAGACACCGGCCACTTCCGAGGCAGTACAGCAAGACCAGCAAAAACAACTTGCTCAGATTCAGGAGAGATATCAGATCTACCTGCAGAATAGCCAGCAGGAAATGCAGCAATTACAGCAAAGCCTGCTTGAACCGGTTAACAAGAAAATTGCCGATGCTATCAAAGCGGTGGGAGATGAAAACAAATACACCTTTGTATTTGATGTATCAACAATGCAATCGCCCATTGTTTACGTGAGTCCCACGGCAGTCAACATCACTCCCCTGGTGAAAACCAAATTGGGGCTGAAATAAAAAAGACGCAATAATGACGCCACACATAAAAAAGGGTCTCCCCAGGGAGACCTTTTTTTATGCCTGCTCACAAATAACACCTACATTCCTTTAATTACCAGTAACGGTGTATCTGAGTGGAATAACATTCTTCTTGCAATGCCGGGATTAAACATCCTGGCAAAGATGTTGCGCCGTGAACTGGACAAGGAGATCATGTCAATTTTATGTTCGTTCACGAATCTGTCGAGAGACTCTTCCACTCTTTCACTCTGTTCAATCAGTTTATACTCGGTCTGCAATTGCGGGTATAACTCTGCAAAACGTTTCTGAATACCCGACAATTTAATTTCATTCCACACATCTTCTTTTTTTGCGATATGAGCAAGATAAACCTTTACAGGATAGGGCTTTAAAAAACGCATCATGATATCAAATGCTTTGAACTCCCGTTCCTGAAAATTGGTCAGAAATGCGATGGTCTTCATCGCCGAAAGATTATTCGCCTTTGCTCCTTCGGGTATGGCAAAGATGGGTGTTCTGCAGCCCTCCATGACCTCCGCCGTTACGCTCCCGATAAGATCAAGATCTTTGGCACTCTTTCCCCGTGTTCCCATCACAATGGCCGTAGGACGCATTTTCTTGGAATAGGTGATAATTTCTTCTTCGGGAAGACCTTCCAACAATACCGTCTGATAAGGTACCTTAGGTATTAAACCGCCAGTCATTTCTTCCTCAATTGTTTTCACCAGGCCCTGCATCTCACTTTCTGTTTTTCTTTTTATATCCTGGTAAAGTTCTTTGTCGGTCGCCTGCAATGTGAAGGTGTCACCAAAAGGTATTGCCCCCGGGTAAAATGGTGTAAAGAAAGCGTGCAAAAGTTTCACTTTACAATCCAGATCACGAGCCAGGCGAAAGCCAAATTCACATGCTGCAAGCGAGTATTCAGAAAAGTCTACTGGCACCAGTATTTCTTTGCTTATCTCTTGCTCCGGTTCTTTGTCGAGCTCGGAAGTAAAGTCTACTTTTTCGATTATTTGGAGTGCTCTGGGAAGATCGGCTTCGTTAATTCGCACACGTACATTGCCCGGAACAACCGGATCAATCATCTTGATGCCGTGTATAACTGCCGGAATGCCTTCTGATTCAAGAATCGATTTCAGGATATGGGCTTTTTCATATGAATGAATGGCTACGGTGACCAGCTTTTCGTCGTGAGAATCCCTCTTTTTACCATCTTTTTCCATACTGTATTTTTTTACATGTCCATGGATCTGGGACCATAGACAACTCGGTTATAACAAAGGCTAAATAACCCACTATTTGGCTGCCAGAGCACAAATTTGTGGGTTATTTATTTTTTAATCAACTTCTTTCGTTTCAATTATATCGGGTTCAGGATAATCATCAAGCCCGAGTATTTTCAGTGCTTTATCAAAAATTGTGGTATCGTCAAGCACAACAATACCACCATTCGGTCCCGGTTCAATGTGTATTCCTACACTTTTTCCTTCTTTGTAATTGTATCCACCAAAATAATTCCGGACTGTTTCGGGCTTCATATCCAATTCCGTTGCTATTTGGTGGATACTACCATCGGGGAGTTTGTCTTTCAGTTCTCGCAGCTCATTAAAAGTGATTGTTCTTGCCATGGCTTATAATTTTTATGTTGTTACTACATTTCAGGATTCATTTCATGCCCTAAACTTACACAAAAAAAAAGATATCCCAAACTATTTATAAAAATATTTACGCAAATGTTCCAATTCTATAAATAGAACATTTTTAGTGAGGTAAAGTTGCTAAAAATGAACTAAAAATAATCAAGACAGCAAGATAGGAAGGAATAAAAATGGATAAAAGGTGAGCGTGCGGACGACTATATAGAGGGATATTTTTCGATTCTGGAAGATGTAGCAGAAAAGACCTCGTTAAACGAAGCAGCTCATAAAACAGATAACCCAGTACTGAGCCCACAATCATCCCTGCGAGTATATCCGACACGAAGTGTACACCAAGATATACACGGGTATAGCTGTTTAACAGTGCCCAGAAAATAACAGCGATCGTTACCCGTCGATCTTGAAAGAGCAG